>JAADGT010000119.1 GCA_013152215.1 Deltaproteobacteria bacterium | reverse complement strand
GCCGCTGGCAGTACAGGGCGGCCAGGTTCAGGTCGTGCATCACGGCGCACACCGTGGTGCCCTGGGCGTTCACCCGGGCCAGGAGGTCGAAGGCGTCGATCCGGCGGTGGACGTCCATGGCGGCCGTGGCCTCGTCCAGCAGCAGGAGCGGGGCCTCCTGGGCCAGGGCCCGGGCCAGCACCAGCCGCTGGCGCTCGCCGCCCGAGACCTGGGTGATCAGCCGGTCGGCCAGCCCCAGCGTGTCGGTGTCGGCCATGGCCCGGCGTACGGCCTGCCGATCTTGCGGGCCCGGCCGGCCGAACCGGCCGAGCTGGGGGTGGCGGCCCATCATGACCACCTCGAACCCGGTGAAGGGGAAGGGGATCCAGGTGGACTGGGGCACCGTGGCCGCGATCCGAGCCAGGTCCCGGGGGGCGGCCACCCGGGGGTCGAGCCCCCCCACCCGCACCTCACCCCGTTGGGGCCGCAGCACCCCCGTGAGGACCCGCAGCAGGGTGGACTTGCCGCAGGCGTTGGGCCCGAGGATGCCCAGGAACCCGCCGGGGTCCACCTGCAGGTCCACGCCCCGCAGCACCGGCTCGCGGCCGTACCCGGCCCACAGGTCCCGCACCGAGATCACGGTGCCCCCGCCCCGCGGCTCCGGGGACTCCACCGCAGGAGCCAGCAGAAGAAGGGGCCCCCCACCAGGGCCGTCACCACGCCCACCGGCAGCTCTTCGCCCCCCGGGAGCACGGTCCTCGCCAGCCCGTCGGCGAGAACCAGGAGCGAGGCCCCCGTCAGGAACGAGCCCACGACGAGCCGGCGGTGGCCCGGCCCCAGCACCATCCGGAGCAGGTGAGGCACCACCAGGCCCACGAACCCGATCACCCCGCTCACGGCCACGCAGGCGCCGGTCATGACCGAGGCGGCCACCAGGAGCCATCGCCGGGCCCGGGCGGCATCCACCCCCAGTTGCCGGGCCGACTCGTCCCCCAGGGCCAGCAGGTCCAGGTCCCGGCCCAGGCACCAGGCCCACACGACACCGGCGAACACGTAGGGGGCCGAGAACGCCACATGGGCCCAGCTCCGGCCGTTGAAGCTGCCCAAAATCCAGAACACGATGGAGGACACGCTGTCCTCGTTGAGGCTCTTGAGGAGGCTGATGCCGGCCGACAGGGTCGTGCTCACCACGATCCCGGCCAGGATCAGCGTGTTGCCGGAGCCGAAGTCCCGGTCCGAGGCCAGCAGGTGCACCGCCCCCAGGGCGGCCAGGGCGCCGGCAAAGGCGAACACGGGAAGGAGCCCAAGCCCCCAGGCCGTGTACCCGCCCAGGCCGGCCAGGATCGCGATGCTCGCGCCCAGCGCCGCGCCCGACGACACCCCCACGGTGTAGGGGTCGGCCAGGGGGTTCAGGAGGATCCCTTGGAACACCACCCCGGCCACGGCCAGACCCCCGCCCACGAGGCCGGCCAGGCACACCCGGGACAAGCGCACGGTGAGGAGGATGGTGCGGTCCACGGGATCGAGGGTGGGTGGGACCAACCCGGCCGCCTCGGCCAGGGCCCGGAGCAGGTCGGACGAGCCCAGGCCCGACGAGCCGATGCCCGCGGCCCACAGGAACACCAGGGGAAGGACCAGGGCGATCCCCAGGATCACCCGGCCGGGCCGGGCGGTCACGGGGTGCGGCCCTCCCCAAGGCGGACGAGGAACAGGCTCATGTACCCATTGGCCCGGGTGCGAGCCTCACCCACCCCACGCGCCACCACGGCCTCGGGCCGGGTGCAGTGGGACGCGAACACCACCCGGTCGCCCAGGCCCCGGGTCTCGAGCAGGTCGCAGACCCCGGCCGTGTTCCGGTAGGGCTTGAGGATGGCCAGGCTGTCCGCGGCCTCGAGCGCCCGCTCCACCGCGGCGGTGCCCCGGGCCGCGCTCACCACGGCCAGGGTCTGGTCGCCCTCGACCAGAGGGGTGCGGGCCTCTGCCGCCGCCGCAGCGAACGAGGTGATGCCCGGCACCACCTCCACCGGCACGCGGGGCTCGAGCTCGCGCACGGCCTCGAGCAGATAGGTGAAGGTGGAGTAGGTCATGGGGTCACCCAGGGTGAGGAACGCGGCCGCTGCGGCCCGCCGGAGCTCGTCCACCACCCTCCGGGCGTGATCCCGGTGCACCCGGCGGGACCGCACGTCCTCGAAGGTGTGCCGGAAGGGAAGGGTGACCACGGGGCAGCCCCGCCGAAGGTGGGGCCGGGCGATCTCCAGGGCGGCGCTCCGTCCCGATCGCTCGTGGCCCGCGGCGAACACCACGTCCACCTCCTGAAGCACGCGAACGGCCTTCACCGTGAGCAGCTCCGGGTCGCCGGGGCCGACCCCGATGCCGTAGAAGGTTCCGAGCTGGGTCATGACGGGGCTCCTGATTGATCGGTCGTTGGTTGTTGGTCTGGGGCCTTCGGCCCGCTGGGCGGCTAGGCGGCCCGTGAGCCCCGACGCCAAGGGCTCGGGGGGCATGGGGCCTGCTGGAGAGCCGCGTGCGGCCGTATCAGGGGCCAGAATTCAGAGGACAGTGGACAGGAGAATCGCAGGATCGGTTTTCCCCTGTCTTCTGTCCTCCGAGTCCTGATTCCTGAGAGGCAGGCCCCTTGCCTTTCCGATAAGGGGGGCGGCAGTGCCTATTGGTCCGCCGGGTGATCAACAGCTGCTCCTCCTCACCGCCCACACGGCCGACCCGAAGAAAACCGCGGCAAAGCCGGCCAGGGCCAGAGCATTGACCCACGGCACGGGGGTGCCCAGGCTGGCCGCCCGGATCACCAGGCTCGAGTGGGTCAGCGGAAGGCCGTAGGCCACGGTTTCGGCCCATGCGGGCAGGCGGTCCAGGGGGAAGAAGGTGCCGCACAGAAACGACATGGGCACGATGAAGAAGGTGTTGATGTGCCCCTGGTCGGCGTGGCTTCGGACCACCATGGCGGCCGTGACCGCGGCCGAGGCAAAGGTGAAGGTGTGGAGCAGGAAGAACCCGGCCACCTGGGGGCTGGCCGGCGGCCGGATGCCGAACGGCCAGGCCAGCAGGTACACGATCACCGCGGCCGCGATCCCCCGGAGCATGCCGTACACCACCTCGCCGAGGGTGATCTCCCAGGCCGGGATCGGCGCCATCTGGAACTCCTCGAAGATGCGCCAGTAGAACCGGGCGATGTTGATCTCGGTGGCCGTTCCGTAGCTCTGGGTCATGCTGGCCATGGTGGCCAGCCCCGGGATCATGAAGGCCAGGTAGCCCACCCCGTCGAACTCGACGTGACGGCCGAGGCCCCATCCGAACACCACCAGGAACAGGAACGGCGACACCGCGTAGGAGGCCAGGTGCTTCTTCCACCTCCTCCGGTAGATGCGCAGCTCCCGGTACAGGACACCCCTCACCCCGTTCACGGGTCCACCCTCCGACCGGTGCGCTGGAGGAACAGGTCCTCCAGGTTGGTGCGGCGCAGGCCCGCTCCTGCCCGGTCCTGGCGCAGGAACGCGAGCGCGGCCTCCCGGGTGGGAAAGAACCGGGTGCGGGTTCCCCCCTCCTCCACCAGGTCCACGGCGTACTCGCCCAGGCCCTCCAGGAGCTCCCGGGGCGTCCCCTCCTCGATCAGCCGGCCCCGGTCCAGGATGCCCACCCGGTGGCACAGGAACTCGGCCTCCTCGATGTAATGGGTGGTCAGGAGCACGGTCACGCCCCTGCGGTTCACGCTCCGGATCAGGTCCCACAGCCTCCGGCGGGTGGCCGGGTCGAGCCCCACGGTGGGCTCGTCCAGGAACAGGATCCGGGGCTCGTGCAGCAGGGCCCGGACGATGGTGACCCGCCGCTTCATGCCCCCCGACAGCGTCCGGCCCAGGCTGCCGGCCCGGTCGGCGAGCCCGGCGAACTCCAGGAGCTCCCGCGCCCGGGCCCGGCGCTCGGCCCGGGGCATGCCGTGGAGAATGCCGTGGAGCTCCAGGCTCTCGGCCACGGTCAGGTCCGGGTCCAGGTTGAGCTGCTGGCTCACCACCCCGATCTGGGCCTTGGCCGCCACCGGGTTGCGCACCACGTCGGCGCCGCCCACCCGGGCCTCGCCCCGGTCGGGGCGCAGGAGCCCGGTCAGGATGCGGATGGTGGTGGTCTTGCCGGCGCCGTTGGGCCCGAGGAACCCGTAGATCTCGCCCGTTCGGAGCCGCAGGTCCAGGCCGTCCAGGGCCCGGACGCGGCCGAAACGCTTCACCAGCCCCCGGGCCTCGACGGCCAGGGGCGGCTCGGCTGCTGGGTTCTCGACGGGAGAGGCGATGGCCACGGTGTTTTCCATGTAACTTCGGTCGTTGGTCGTTGGTCGTTGGTCGGGGACCTTTGGCCGTATCAGGGGTCAGAATTCAGAAGTACAGTGGACAGGAGGAAGGCGTCGGATGAGCCTAGAAGAAGTCCCCGAGAAAACCAGGCTGCTTTTCGGGATTTTCCTGTCCTCTGTCCGCTGAATTCTGGCTCCTGAAGCCCATGCCCTTCCGCCGGCAATGGGCCCGGACCACCGAACGTTACCTTCCCCGTTGTAGGGCCCCAAAAGGGGCCTGAGAGCGCCCGCCCAACGGTCCGAACTTCCCGGTTTTTCTAGTTTCTAGTCTCTAGACAGCCCCCCAAGGGGCCCTGGGAAAACAAAAAGCCCACTCCGGGGGAGTGGGCTTCCCGTATTCGAAGCACCCGGTTTCCCCTCTCTCCCGATCCACCCGGGGAGCTGCGTGCAAGGGGAGTCCGTCCGGCAGGTCTTCTGGCTCGCGATTCGTCCTCGGGGCCGCCTTCCCAGCCGCGATGCGGCCAGTGGCACCAGTGGCCCGTCGTCCTCGCTCACAGCGGCGGGTCCGCGGGGGATTCTCACCCCACTTCCCTTTTCAGCCCCGCGGGGCACCGGCGGACGTATGTTGAAGTGGCCTTTTATCCCCTTGACCGGGCCGTGTCAAGCCGGGAACCTCCTAGGTTTGACGGTCGTTTGCGGCCCACGGTATAAAGCCGAGTCCGGCAGGGATGTCGCAACTCCTCTTCGATCCAAGGTTCCTCCGACCGATGACCGCCGTCGATCTGTTCGACCACGACCTGCCCGGGCTGGAACGCGTCTTCGAGAGGTGGGGGGAGAAGCGGTTCCGGGCCCGGCAGGTGATGAACTGGCTCTACAAGAAGGGCGTGACCCGGTTCGAGGAGATGACCGACCTCTCCGCCACCCTGCGGGAGCGGCTGGGCCGGGAGGCCACGGCCGCCCTGCCACGGATCGCGGCCGAGCAGACCAGCCGGGACGGCACGGTGAAGCTTCTGCTCGAGCTGGCGGACGGCGAGCGGGTGGAGACCGTGCTGATGCCGGACGACGGCCGGGTGACCCAGTGCGTGTCCACCCAGGTGGGGTGTGCCATGGGCTGCGCGTTCTGCCGGACCGGCACCCTGGGGCTGCGTCGCCACCTCACCGCCGGAGAGATCGTGGCCCAGGTGGTGGTGGGGCAGGCCCGCATGGGGCCGGATCGGCGGATCACCAACGTGGTGTTCATGGGCATGGGCGAGCCCCTGCACAACTTCGACAACGTGGTGCGGGCGTTCCGGATCCTGTCGAGCGACCACGGTCTGAACATCACCCGGCGTCGCCTCACGGTGTCCACCGCGGGCCTGGCGGACCGGATCCGGCGGTTGCCGCCCGAGATGCTGGGAAGCCTGGCCGTGAGCCTGAACGCCACCACCGACGAGGTCCGGGACCGGATCATGCCGGTGAACCGCCGGTTTCCGATCCAGGAGCTCCTGGCGGCCCTGCGGGAGAGCCCGTTGCCCCCCCGAGACCGCTACACCGTGGAGTACGTGCTCCTCGGCGGCGTGAACGACTCGCCGGACGACGCCCGGCGGCTGGTGAAGCTGCTGTCCCACGTGCGCTGCAAGGTGAACCTGATCGCCTACAACCCCCACGGCGACAGCCCCTTCGAGAAGCCGCGGCCCGAGGCGGTGGAGGCGTTCCGGAAGATCCTGCTGGACAAGAACTTCACCGCCACCCTGCGCAAGAGCCGGGGGGAGGACATCCTGGCCGCCTGCGGGCAGTTGAAGGCGGAGGAGGGGGGGAGGCTAGGGGCTAGAAAGCTGGAATGCTAGAAGGCTGGGAAGCCCCCTCAGGCCCCTGGGGCCCGGCAGTAGGGAGGGTAACTTTCATTGGTCCGGGGCCTTCACGCCGGAGGCATGGGGCCTGCGGTTCAGGAGCCAGAGTTCAGGGGACAGAAGCCAGAAAGAAGGCAAAGGCACTGTGGCCAAAGCGACGTCGTGGGACCCACGGCCCGTCCCCTGACGTCTGTCCTCTGATCCCTGATTCCCATGCCCCCCGACTCCGATGCCGTGACGAGATTTCGACTTCGACCGACGACCAACGACTGACGACCAACGACCAACGAACCCCAAGGATCATTGCATGGACAAAGCGATCGGAATCATCGGAGGAAGCGGGCTCTATGAGATGGAGGGGCTCACCGATGTGCGGGAGGTGGAGGTGTCCACGCCGTTCGGGGCGCCGTCCGACGCCCTGATCGAGGGGCGCCTGGGCGACCGGAGGCTCGTGTTCCTGCCACGCCACGGCCGGGGCCACCGGTTCCTGCCCTCGGAGGTGCCGTACCGGGCGAACCTCTGGGCCCTGAAGTCCCTCGGGGTGGAGTGGGTGATCTCCATCTCGGCCGTGGGCAGCCTCGAGGAGGGGGTGGCGCCGGGCCACATCTGCCTGCCCGACCAGTTCTTGGACCGCACCTGGGGCCGGGAGAACACGTTCTTCGGCGACGGCATCGTGGGCCACGTGGCCATGGCCGACCCGGTGTGCCAGGCCCTGCAGCAGGCCGTGTGGGAGACTCACGAGGCCGTGGGCGCGCCGTTCCACCGGGGCGGCACCTACGTGTGCATCCAGGGGCCCCAGTTCAGCACCCGGGCCGAGTCCCACTGGTACCGGTCGATCGGAGCGCGGGTGATCGGCATGACCAACGCCACCGAGGCCCGGCTGGCCCGGGAGGCGGAGCTCTGCTACACCACGGTGGCCCTGGTGACCGACTACGACTGCTGGCACGAGACCGAGGAGGAGGTCAGCGTGGAGGCCGTGCTCGAGGTGCTCCACCGCAACGTGGACACCGCCCGGAGGATCGTGCGCGAGGCCGTGGGCCGGATCCCGGCCGAGCGCTCCTGCCCCTGCGCCGAGGCGGCCCGGTACGCGGTGCTCACCGACCCGGCTCGGATCCCGGCAGAGACCCGGCGCCGGGTGGAGCTGCTGTTCGGCCGGTACCTCACGAGCGGGGAGGGGGAGGGATGAGCGGCGATCTGCTCGTCGTGGGATCGGTGGCCATCGATGCGGTGGAGACCCCGTTCGGGCGGGAGGACGAGGCCCTGGGCGGGTCCGCGCTCTATTTCACGGCCGCCGCCAGCCTGTTCGCCCCGGTCCGGCTGGTGGCGGTGGTCGGTGAGGACTTCCCCACCGAGCGGGTGGCCTTCCTGGCGGAGAGGGGGGCCGACCTGTCGGGCCTGGTGCGGGCCGAGGGCCGCACGTTCCGGTGGAAGGGCCGGTACGGGTTCGACCTGAACGAGGCCCACACCCTGGAGACCCACCTGAACGTGTTCGAGGGGTTCTCGCCGGAGCTCGCGCCGGCCCACCGGGCATGCCCCTACGTGTTCCTGGCCAACATCGACCCCGATCTGCAGCAACGGGTGCTCGATCAGGTGGAAGACCCGCGGTTCGTGGCCCTGGACACCATGAACTTCTGGATCGAGGGGAAGCGTCGGAGCCTTCTGGACGCCATCGCCCGGGTCGACATGGTGGTGCTCAACGAGGCCGAGGCCCGCATGCTGGCTGAGGAGCCCAACCTGGTCCGGGCGGCCCAGAAGATCCTGTCGTGGGGACCCAACGGCGTGGTGGTGAAGCGGGGCGAGTACGGCGCCATGTACTTCGCGGACGGCCACGTGTTCGCGGCACCGGCGTTTCCCCTGGAGGAGGTGTTCGACCCGACGGGCGCGGGAGACACCTTCGCTGGCGGCATGATGGGGTACCTGGCCAGCACCGGCAACCTGGAGCCCGACAACATCCGCCGGGCCATCGTGTTCGGCTCGGCCATGGCGAGCTTCAACGTGGAGGACTTCAGCTTCCGCCGGCTGGAACGGCTGACCTACGACGAGGTGGCCTCCCGGTACCGTCAGTTCAAGACGCTCACGGAGTTCGAGGCCGAGGTGGGGTGAGGGGGGCTAGCTGCAGTATCGGCGGATCTGCTGGTGCAGCTCGGTCAGGTCGGCGGACTTGGCCACGTATCCGTTGGCGCCCAGGGCCAGGGCCTCGTGGGCGGGTTCGCAGAACGCGGAGAACACCACGACCGGCATCTGCGGATACCGCGCCCGGATCCGGCGGAGCACCTCCAGGCCGTCCATGCCGGGCATCTTGAGATCGAGGATCACGAGGTCGGGAGAGCGATCGTCCAGCAACCGCAAGGCCTGGGGCCCGTCGGCGGCGGCGAACACCTCGTGCCCCGCCGAGGACAGTTCCTCCTGGAGCAAGAAACGAATGTTGTCGTCGTCGTCGACGAAAAGGATACGGCCCACCGCCATGACTCCTTCCTGCCCCTCCCCCGCGTCCCAGCCGGGAAGCAAACCGCGCCAAAGATACCGGTCCGTCCCCCGGTGTCAACCGTTTTTTCTCGTGGTGGCTCTTTTTTTGGCTGCCTGCGCCGGCAACAAGGAGGCTGTGAGACGCCAGGCCAAGGCGGCGTACCAGCTCGGAGTCGCGTTCCTGGCCGAAGGTCGTCCGGCCCCGGCCCTGCGCGAGTTCACCAAGGCGGCCCGGCTCACGCCGGACGATCCCGAGGTGCACAACGCGCTGGGACTGGCGTACTGGGCCCGGCGCGAGGTGGGGGATGCCGAGCGCGGGTTCCGGAAGGCGGTGGAGCTCAAGCCCGACTACTCCGAGGCGTGGAACAACCTGGGAGCCTTGTATCTCTCCCTCGGCCGGTACGGAGAGGCAGAGGAGGCGTTCCGAAAGGCCCTGGAGAACGTGTTCTACGGCACCCAGGAGCGGGCCTTGACGAACCTGGGGTGGGCCCTGTACCGCCAAGGGCGCCTCCAGGAGGCCGAGCGCCGCCTGCGCGAGGCCTTGGAGGTGGCCCCGGGCTTCCCCCTGGCCCATAAGAACCTGGGAATCGTCCTGTACGACCGGGGGGAGTACTCGGAGGGGCTGGAGCATCTCACGCGGGCCGCAAAGTCGTTGCCCAGGGATGCCGAGGTGTTCCTGTACCGGGGCCTGGCCAGGCTGCGCACCGGCGACCGGGACGGCGCCCGCACCGACCTGGAGCAGGCCTGGAGGCTGGCGCCTCGGACGGATGTGGGCAAGTCGGCAAAGACCTACCTGGATCTCGTGGAGTAGCCCGGAGGGGGTTCGGGAACCGGCAGACCGAGGAGGACGTCCATGGCCACCACCGAACACGAGCCCCGTCCCTCCGAACCCCCCCGGTTCGGTCCGGCCCTGAGAGCCGCCCGGGAGGCCGCGGGTCGCACCCTTGACGACGTGGCCCGGACCACCCGCATCCGACGGGCATACCTCGAAGCCCTGGAGGCTGAGGACTGGGGCCGGGTGCCGCGGGGCGTGATCGGGCGGGGATTCGTGCGGGTGGTGGCGAAGGAGATCGGCGCGGCCGAGGCCGAGCTGTTGGAT
>JAADGT010000237.1 GCA_013152215.1 Deltaproteobacteria bacterium | reverse complement strand
AGCCCCACCAGCACGGCCGGGGCCAGGGCCGCAGGAGCCCTGCGGAGGCGCCGCCCGGGCCCGGCCACCCTTCGCAGGCCGGCTCCGGCTCCGTCCAGCACCGTGCCCATGGGGCACATCCAGCCGCAGAAGAACCGGCCCAGGAACACCGTGGCCGCGGCCAGGACGAGCGCCCCCAGCCATCGAGGGTCGAGCGCCTGCCGGCCCACGGCCAGGGCCTCGGCCACGAAGGCCAAGGGATCGAGCCGGAACACCAGGTGGACCGGCCAGTCCAGCAGATCCCTGCCCCGGTAGGCGGTCCGGGCGAACAGGGCCAGGAACCCCAGGAACAGAAGGAGCTGAACCGTGCGGCGCGGTCGGACCCTCACCGGACCGGAACCCTCCCCAGGTCGGCCACGCCCAGGCCCCGCTCGTGGGCCCGCCGGATGTAGCCCACCTCCATGGGGTCCACCCCGAAGACCCGGGCGCCCCACGCGTCGGCAGCCACCACGTCGGTCGTGGCGGCCAGCCGGTTCGCCACCCGCACCCCGTCGGTGCCCCCACCCTGGGGCCCGTTGCGGGTGAGGATCCGGGTCGCGTCCACGACCACCAGGTGGGAGCGCACCGCAAGGTTCAGATCCACCAGGCTCTCGGCGATGTCCCAGTGGATTCGGCCCCGGTTGCCCCCCATGACGCCCATGAGGTTCTTCATGGCCAGGGTGACCCCGGTCAGGCCGTGGTGCTTCACCACCGGGCAGTTGATCAGCACGTCCGCGGTGAGGGCCGGCCGGTACAGGGGCCAACGGGTCAGTTTGCGCGCCCCGGCGAGGGCCACGACCACGAACCGGTCGTCGCGTACGTACTCCAGGCGGACCCGGTCGTCGCCCAGGGCCTCCACCGCCGCCCGGATGCCGCTGCGCTCGTAGGAGCGCCGGGCGTCGTTGCAGGTGCGGTCGAACACCCGAACCGACCGGGCGCCGGCCCGGCGGGCCAGTCGGGCCAGCTCCGCCACCACGGCCGGGTGGGTGTTGGCCGCCTCCTCAGGGGTGCGGTCCCACCCGATGTTGGGCTTGATCACCACCCGGTCGCCGGGCCGCACGAACGCGGCCATGCCCCCCAGCTTTCCCACCGCGGTGCGCACCAGGGCCGCCGGGTCTTCCCCATGGGCCTCGGCCAGGGGCCGGGGCGCCGGCGCGGCCCGGGCCGGACGGGCCAGGGGCAGGGGGAGCCAGGGAGCCAGGGCTGCCGCCCGCAACCCGAGCCCGAGGAACCGGCGGCGCGAGACCGGGGTCATGGCGGTCAGATCAGCTTCTTGCGCCGCAGGAAGTCCCGGGCGGCCTTCCGGGGATCGCCCCGGTCCGTCAGCGCGGCCAGGACGTCGTCGGTCACCAGCCCCCGGGTTTTGGCGATCAGCCGCGGCAGGGCCGGAAATTTGCGCAGGATGTCCTTGCGGGCCACCGGAGCGGCCGGCCCCTCGCCCGCGTCCCCGTAGCCCAGGGGCGGCAGCCACACCAGGTTGAACCGTTCCAGGTAGGCCTCCTTGACCAGGTCGTACCGGGCCTTGGGGTCGCCCGGGTCGGCGAGGCCCAGCCGCTCCAGGGCCCGGCCGGCCACCTCCACCACGATGTCCACCTCGTGGCGCACCATGGCGTCGTGAGCCTCGGCCGGTCCGTCGAACTCCTGGATCTTCACGGTGGTGCCGGTGCGTTCGTTGATCAGCACGGCCAGAATCTGGGCCACCACCCGCCCCTCGGGCCGGGCCACGGCCCCCAGGACCAGGGTCTTGCCCACGCAGGCCAAGCCCGGCGTGGCGAACAACGCGAGCCCCACCACGGCGCAAACGAATCTCTTAAGAGTCAACGCGGTACCTCCTACGGAACTTCGGTCGTTGGTCGTCAGTCGTTGGTCGTCGGTCTGGGGCCTTCGGCCTCATTTCCCCCGCACCTCCAGGCACAAGAGCCCCTGCTCCCTCGTCCCGACGAACACCGTGCTCCCCAGGGCGGCCGGGTCGGCTTGGGCCCCCTCGCCCACGGGCCAGGCGTCCCACTCGGTACCGGTGGCCGGGTCGAGCAGGTACGCCCAGCCTCCCAGGGTGGTCACGACCAGGGCCCGGTCGCCGAGAACGAGTGGGGCCGAGCGCACCCCTCCCCCGAGGGGCACCTGCCACAGCTGCCGGCCCGAGCGGGGATCCACGGCGTGGAGCCGGCCCCGGTCGTCGCCCAGGTAGAGGGCGTCCCGGCCCAGCCTGGGGCCGCCGTACCACACGGGGGCCCCCAGGTCGCGGGTCCATCGCTCTCGGCCGGTGACCGGATCCAGGGCGTGGAGGACCCCGGACCGATCCGCCACGAACACCCCCGCCTGCCCCGCAGCAGCCCTCGACAGGAGGGGGGCCTCGGCCCGATGGGACCAGCGCAGCGCTCCGGTGGCCGGGTCGAGGGCGTAGAGGGTGCCGTCCTGGCAGGGGGCCAGCACCAGGCCCGCGGCCAGGGTCAGGGGGGCCCGGAACGGCCCGTCCCCCTCGAAGGTCCACCGGGGCGCCAGCCGGCCTTCCCGGGTCTCGAAGGCCCGAACCCGGCCGTCCCACCCGGCCGCGAACAGGGTGGAGCCGGCGAAGGCAGGGGCCGACTGGCGATGGTCGTCGGCCGGGGAGGGGGTGCTCTCCGTTCGGTCGAGCACCGTCAGGTCGGGGCGGGAGAGGAGGTACAGGCCTCGATCCCACGACCACACGGCCAGGGTTCCCGGGCCCAGGGCCGGGCCGGCGTCCACTGCGTCGGGCAGGAGGGCCTCGGCCCGCACCCGGCCGTCCAGGACGCCCAGCCGAACCACCCGGCCGGCCCAGGAAGCGGCGTACACCCCCTCGTCCGTGGGCCGGGCCGGGGCGTCCACGAACCCTCCCAGATCGGCCGACCACCGGCCGTCCCACCCGGGCCAGCCCTCCGGGCCGGCCCACGCCACCCTCGCCGGGCTTGCGTCGATCCGCACCCCGGGGTTCCCCTCGGGGGGGCGGGGCGGGGAGCCTCCCCAGTCGTTCCCCCGGGTGACCACGCTGCCGGTGAAGAAGTCCCCCGGACGCAGCGGCACGTCGTTGTCCCGAAGCCGGTTTCCCACGAACTCCGACCCGGCATCCTCCTCGAACAGGAAGAGCGCGGTTCGGTTGTGGTGGAACCGGTTGGCCTCCACCCGGTTCCGGGACCGGTGGGCGTTGTAGGCCTTGCCCGGGTGGCCGTAGAACAGGTTCCGGGTGACCTCCAGCTCGGAGTTGCCCAGGCGGGTTCCGTCCACGTTGCGCCGGAACACGCTGTCGGTGATCCGGCCCCGGGTGAAGTGGGCGTGGATGCCCCGGGTGCTCCCCTCCACCACGCACCGGCTCATCTCGACCCGGCCGAAGTCCACCCGCACCTCGCCCCACCGGCCGGGCCGGGCCGGGCCGTCGGCCGGCGCGAACACGATGGGCCGTTCCCGGGTCCCCCGGGCGGTCAGATCCCCCTCGATCCGGATCGAGGCGTCGCCCCAGCCGTCGCCGTCGTCGTCCCGAAACGCGAACAGCACCCGGGTGCCGGGCTCGATCACCAGCCGGGTGCCCCGGGCCAGGACCACGTCCTGGGTGATCCGGACCTCTCCGGACCACCGGATCACCCGGTCCGGGGGCGGGCGTTTGGCCAGGGCGCACCCGGCCAGCGACGCGGCACCCAGGAGCAGAACGACGAGGCCGCTCCTCATCGGGTCACCACCACCGTGAGGCCGGTCAGGCGGGCCCCCGGCGCCAGTTCGATCCGGGAGCCCCGGGGGCCCCGGTAGAAACCCACCCGCTCGCGCAGGCCAGGGGGGCCGCCCAGCCGCTCCCGGGCCCCCAGGTACAGCACCCCCGCGAGGGGGGTCTCGATCCGAAACCGGCCGTCCTCTGCCGTGGGCTCGGAGAACGCGTCGGGTCGGTCGAGCATGTCGGGGTTGCGGTACAGGCACGCCCGCAGGCCCGGCAGGGGGTTGCCCCGGCTGTCCACGATCCGCCCCTCCACCACGGAAAAGGCGCCGCGGAACCGGGCCATCCGCTCGGCCGAGGGTAGTTGGACGGTCTCGATCGTGACCCGGACCCTCTCCCCGCGAGAAAGGCGCAAGGGGAGGTGGGGCAGCAGGCCGAACCGGTCCCCCGGGTGCAGCCGGCCCCGGGACCCGGGTAGCCGGGCCCGGGCGGCCAGATAGTAGGTGCCGGGCGGCAGGGGCAGGACGAACCGTCCCCGGCCGTCCGTGGGGTCGGACGCGGCGTAGCCGGGGCCCCGCAGCCCCTTGCCGATCTCCAGGTAGGCGAACACCCGGGCCCCAGCCACCGGCTCGCCGTCGGCCACCACGGTCCCCTCCACCGCCTCCTTGCCCGGCCCGGTCCGCAGGCGCTCGGTGGGGTGGATCGGAACCAGGGGCAGGTTGAGGCCGGTGAGGCGGGTCAGCACGAGCACGGGGTTGCGGCCGAAAAAGGCATACAGCCCGGGGGCCTGGGCCTCCACCAGGTACTTGCCGGGGGGGACCACGGCCCGGAAGGTCCCCTTCGATCCGGACACCACGCGGACCACGGGCTCGGGAAGAGCCGTCGGGTCGGAGGGGAGGGGCAGGAACCGGACCTCGGCCCCTTCGAACCCCTTTCCTCGAACGGACACCCGTCCCTCCACCGGTGCGCCGGTCGGTCGGGGAGGGGGCGCTCCCGCGCACGAGGTCAGGAGGGCCGCCAGGACCACCGCAGCCACCCGGAAGAGCCGCCCGCTCACGGTGTTCCCAGGGCCCATCGGGCCAGACCCAGGGCGGCCGCCCCGAGGAGGCCCAGCCCCAGGTACACCCCCAGCACCCGGGGCCGGAACATGGCCGCGAGGGTTGCCGAGGCGGGGATGCTCGTGACCGGCCCGGCCATGAGGAACGCCAGGTCCGGCCCGACCCCCAGCCCCTTGGCCTGGAGCCCCGCCAGCACCGGCACCACCGGCACCTGGTGCAGGGGCAGGGGGAGGGCCACGGCCGTGGCCACGAGCACCCCCAGGGGGCCCCCCTGGCCACCGAGCCACACCAGCCAGCGGGTGGGAACCAGCACCTGGATCACCGCCTCCAACAGGATGGCCACCCCCACCCACAGGAACACGAACGAGCCCACGTCCCAGAACCGGTCGAGGAAGAATCGCAGCCGGCTGTCGCGGGGCACCACGGTCATGGTGCGCACCCGGAACCCGTTGGCGCAGGCGATCTCGTACGCTGGGGCCAGCTCCCCCTGGGGGGTGTACACGGGCTTGAGCCGCAGCAGGTCAGGGCCCAGTACCCCGGCCCGCTCCAGAGCCAGGGTTCCGAACCCCGCCAGGAGTCCCAGGAACACGGCCCCCCCCAGCTTCCACCAAGCCAGGGCCGGGCCCACCCCGCCCCAGGTCAGGGCGAACGAGGCCGGGTCCATGACCGGGCTCGTGACCAGCAACGCCATGAGGGGGGGCAGCGGAACCCCCGACAGGGCCATGGGGATCACCACGGGCAGGATGCCGCACGAGCACAAGGGGCTCAGCGTGCCCACGGCCGTGGCGATCAGGATCCCCCAGGGCCCGGCCCGGCCCACGTACACCCGCACCTTGCGGTCCCACTGGTAGGTCTTGATCAGGGCCGCCACCCCCACCCCCAGCAGGGTGAACCATCCCATGCGCCAGGCCTCGCCCAGGGCCACCCGCCCGATCTCCCGCAACGCCTCCCATCCGGTCACGGCAGCCCCTCCACCCGCACGAGCCGGGCGGCTTCGGCAGAGGCCAGCTCGGCCAGGATCTCCTCGGCCAGGGCCTCCCTCCGGGCCCGTTCCTCCGACCCCTCGGGGAGCTCGAGGGCGGCCCGGCGGTGTTCGCTCCATCTGCGGCCCCGCTCCAGCGCCGCGGGCAGGAGCTCGGCAGCCACCCGGAACGGCCCCTCCTCGACCCCTAGTTCGAGCCGATGGCGTCCGTCGGGCACCACCTCGAGGTTGCGGTTGCCCGGGGTGCAGCCGGTGGCCACCTGGACGCCGTCCAGGGCGCAGGTGCGGTGATGGTATCGGGCCCGGAGCTTCACCCCGGGCTCCGGTGCCAGGGCCCGGCGGGCCGCGAGGCCGAGCCGTGCGCCCAGGATCGACATGGGGCACCGGTGGCCGTGGAGCCGGGCCAGAAACCGTAACAGATCCTCGGTGGCGGCGTCAGAAGGCATAGTGGTGGGGGCAGTCCTTGTGGAACAGGTCCCAGTAGGTCTCGACCATGTCGGGGGTGAGCCAGGGGGTGATCCTCTCGAGAGCCCGTTCGAAGTCCTCGGGGACCACCTCGTCCCGGCCCGCCTTGGCGGCCTCGAGGGCGGCGCGCTTGCACAGGCTCTCGATGTCCCAGCCCACGTACCCCTCGGTGCGGCGGGCCAGATCGTCCGCATCGACCTGGGGGGAGAGCCGGGGAATCCGGGCCAGGTAGATGTCCAGCATGGCCCGCCGGTCCGCCTGCCGGGGCGGCGGCACGAACACCTTTCGGTTGAACCGCCGCTTCTCCTTGATCAGGGCCTGGTCCACCGTGTCGATCCGATAACACGAGCCCACCAAGGCCACCCCCGGCACCCCCTGGACCCGGTCCACCTCCTCGATGAACCGCCGGGTGAGGTCCGGGTCGGCGAACGTGGGGGGGATGCCCCGGAAGTTCCCCGGCCCCCACTCGTAGGAGCACCCGGCCCGGGGGGCGAGCCACTCGCAGTCGCTCACGAACAGCACGCAGGGGGCCTCGTGGGCAGCGTCGTCAAAGGCGCGGTGGATCTCGTCGGGCTTGCCGAGCATCTCCTGGCCCGACACGTACACGAACCCCGCCCCGGCGGCCCGGGCCGCGGCCTCGGCCAGCATGGTGATTCCCACCCCCAACGGCCCCCACAGCATCACCCCTGCCGGGGGGGTGAGGCCGAGCCGTTCCAGCCGGTCGGGGTGGCGCAGGGGCAGGCAGATCATCTCCTCCAGGGTCTGCTTCACCTCGGGAAACCCGCCGATGTCGTCCCAGGTGAGGAGGGGCTCCCGCACTTCGTAGAACACGCGCTCGAGTTTTCGGTGCATCAGTGTTCGCCTTGACAGGGGTAGGGGTGTGCCGTAGGGTTCCGGGGCAGTTTCCACCGGCCGGAGGCGTTGCCCATGGGTAGTGGATCGGACGATGTCTTCACGCGGTTGGTCGGCCTGGCCGACGGGCTGCTCCGCCTGTTCGAAGACGGGCCGGCCCGGTCGTGTGCACAGGCCGGGGCGACCCATTGGACCCCTCCCGTGGACGTGTACGACACGGGCGAGGCGTTCGTCATGGTGGCCGAGGTGCCGGGGCTGGATCAAGAGGCCATCCGGGCCGAGATCCAGGGCGACACCCTGGTCCTCCAGGGCGAGCGGCCCCTGGTACGACCGAGGGAGGGGCGAAGTTACCACCGCATCGAGCGGCCGGGGGGAACGTTCCGACGGGTGTTCCGGCTGCCCGAGGACGTGGACCCCGACGCCGTGAGGGCCGTGTACCGCAACGGGGTGCTCGAGGTCACGATTCCCCGGAAACGTCGAGGGACGCCGGTTCGGGTGTCGGTGGAGGGTTGAGGGAACGGCCGGGGACGAACCGCTGCAGGAACTGGGTTCGGTTGGCCACGCCCAGCTTTCGGAACGCCGAGCGCAGGTGCGACTTGATCGTGTGGGGGCTCACGCACAGATACTCGGCCAGGGCGCGGTTGCCCAGCCCGGTTCGGTAGAGGGCTTCCAGCACCTCCCTCTCCCGGTCGGTCAGCCCGTGGCGGCGGGCCAGCTCGTCCCACGGCGGGGGAGCCGAGGGCAGCGGCTTGGCCAGGGCCTCCTCCAGACGCTCCAGGAACGTCTCCACCTCGAAGGGTTTCGGCAGGAAGTCCACCGCCCCCTTGCGCAGGCAGTCGATGGCCGCCTGCAGGGTGGCGTACCCCGTGATCACCACCACCCGGGTCCGCACCCCCCGCCCCGCGATCCGGTCCATGAGGTCCTTCCCCCCCATTCCCGGCATGCGCAGATCGGTCACCACCACGTCGTAGGCGTTCGTGCCCAACCTCTGCCAGGCCTCGGCTCCGGAGGACGCCGTATCGACCCGGTATCCCATCAGGCGAGAGGCCCGGGCCAGCGTGTCCAGCAGGCTCTCCTCGTCGTCCACGATCAGGATACGGGGCGGATGTCGCCGCACGTCGTTTCCTCGTCTGGATCGCCCGGCCCGGAGGTCATGCCGCGGAGATCACTCCCCCGGCGACACCCACGGGTGGCGGAAGCGGGCCCGCACGTTCTCGTGGGGAGGGCCGGGGGACTTGTGACACACGAAACACTGGATCCCGGTCTCCGCATCCCCCACCTTCTCGGGGGGCGCCTGGGCCGCGAACACCGCCAGCCGCTTGGCCGGCACCTTGGCGTGGTAAGGGATCTGCCGCACCTCTCGGAACACCACGTCTCGGTCCTCGGGAATCCCCCCTTCCTCGCCCAGTTGCACGGGGGCCAGGGTCAGCTCCCAGTCGCTGGAGATCCGGGCGCGGTGGCACTGGTCGCAGCCCCCGGGCGGAGGGATGTCCTTCCTCAGGTGGCCGATCACGCATCCGGCCAGCAGCACGGCGGCCCATACCACCCAGCGCGTTCCCATGCGGCCGATCTCCTCCTCTAACCTCAACCCGGCGACAAGATTGACGCTTTCACGCCCCTGATCGGGGGCAAGGGACCTGCCGGAGTGCCGGATGCGGCCCCTTAGCTCGCCGCACCATCCGAGCGCCCAGATCTCCCCAGGATTTTGAGGGTTCCGTTGTCGTCTCCTGGACCGACGGGCAGACGCCGGCACGAGAAGGCGCGGCGATCGGATGCTGCACTCGCGGCCGGCCGGAACCGGTGCGCCAGATTTTCCCGTTGCCCAGGGTACTTCGGGGAGCCTCGGGTGTCAAAACAACGGTGGGCTAAAGGCGCCCCTGCTCCGGGCCGATCAAGGGAAGGACCGGCTCCCGCGGCGGGGCCGGCCCTTCCCGATCCGTTCCATCCGGGCAGCGGCGGCCCCCCTCCGCGGCTGCCCGGCCGAAGGAGGTGTCCATGGAAGAGACCCCAGCGCCGGCACCCAGGCCCCGCCGCCGCATCCTTCTGATCGAGCGGGCGTTCCAAGTGCGGTTCATCGCCAAGATGACCGCAGTGGTCGTTCTCGGAACGGTGTTGACCGGCGGCATCCTGTATGTGCTGGCCAACCAGGAGTTCGGCCGGGCGTTCTACAGCGCCCACTACCAGGCCCGGTCGAGCTGGGAGCTCCTGCTCCCGGCCGTGCTGGTGTCGTCGTTCGTGTCCATGACCCTCGTGGCGGCCGCGGCCACGGTGCTCACCCTGTATTCGAGCCACAAGATCGGGGGGCCGCTGTACCGATTTCGGGCCAACCTGCGGGCGATCGGCGATGGGGACCTGACCCTGGTCACGCGCCTGCGGGAGGGGGACGAGCTGCAGGGGTTCACCGAGGCGATGAACGACATGACCCGCCGCCTGCGCGACAGGGTGCGGGAGGCCCGGGATGCGGCCGAGGATCTGCGGGTCGCGCTGGCCGAGGCCAAAGGGGTGGTCGAGGCCGGAGGCCATCTGACCGCGGAGCGGCTGCGGGGCATGGAGGAGGCCTCCGAACGCCTGCATCGGGCGCTGGGGGGGTTCCGGGTGTGAGGTCGGCTCGATCGCCATGGGTGCGGGTGGGCGTGCTGGCGGTCGTCCTGGGTTGGGCCGGAGCGGCCGCGGCCGCGGGGCCCCACGCGGCCCTGGCCGACCAGGAGCGGTGCGGCCGGTGCCACGTGGAGGTGCCCGGACCCGACACCCCTCGGCCG
>JAADGT010000233.1 GCA_013152215.1 Deltaproteobacteria bacterium | reverse complement strand
AGTACGCCTGCGCCCCTCGTTGCTGCGCTTGCCCCGATCTGACGCACACTCGACGGTTTCGCGACGAACGCTCATGAATAATGCGGGCTAGGCCCTTCTCATCAAGGGAAAACACCCAGCAGACCTCCGGTCCTTCTCTGTCCCCTGTCATCTGGATTCTGGCCCCTGATCCGGCTGCACCCGGCTCTCCGGCAGGTCCCTCCTCCGAACGGGGAGCGACAGCGCCTGTTTATCCGCCGGATTCATCAAAGGGGAGGCGGGGTTCAAGGTGCAACACTGGCCCCATCGCCGGCAAGGGTCTTTTCGTCGTCTGAGGCAGCGGACAACCTGAGCAACCTGGACGGCCGTCGAGCAGCGTCGGCATGCCATGTTGCACCCTGCCCGGGGAGATCGCGGTGGGGGATGCCTGGTCCGCTTCCTCCGGGCCTCCCTTGAACGGTTCGTCAGCACAGCGGAAGCCCCCGATGCCCCTGCCATAAAGGCTCTCCTCTGTCGGCCGCGGATGGATGCAGACCCGGATCCTTCCAACCCCCAAAGGAAATGCCAGCAATCCTTGCTCCAAGATGACCGAGTCATGACAGGAACGTAATGTTGGGACCCGCGGGGGCCACACCGACCGGCCACCGCCACGGTCAACGGCGCTCGGAGTGGTGCACAGGGGGATCACAGCTTCGTCGGGAAGGGCGGTGCCGGTCGCCTCCGACATCAGCGATCTTTGTCCATGGCGTTGGGGTGGGAGCGTTTTCCGGGGTGGTTCCCGGGGCGCCAACGGGCTCGGAGATCCGCGGGGGGCCCTCTCAAAATCCGGCCAGCTCAAGGTGGAAGGGTTGACGGGGCCGATATTACACTATATGGTGTCATGGTGTAATAGGAGGTCCCATGTCCCGCCCAGGCCCTGACCTGTTTCCCATGCTCGACCCCTGCACGGCCAAGACCCCGGTGGAACAACGGCCGCTGCTCCACCCCCGGGAGGCCCGCCAGGTGGCGGCGATGTTCAAGATCCTGGCCAACGACACCCGGGTCCGGATGCTCCATGCCCTTGTGAAGCAGCCGGGTCTGTGCGTGGGCGAGATCGCGGAGTCCCTCGGGATGAAGCCCCAGGCCGTTTCGAACCAGCTCCAGCGGCTTGCGGACCGGGGAATCGTGGAGTCCGAGCGTCGCGGCACCCGCGTACGGTACCGGATCGTGGATCCGTGCGTGGCCCATCTCTTGTCGTACGGGCTTTGCCTGGCCGAGGACGCTGAGGCGCGCAGGGGTTGAGCGCGGGGCCCCAGCCTTCCCCCACCCGACCCGAACGAAGGAGTCCCGCCGTGCATCGTTTCGCCCCTTTCCCCCTCGTCGTTGCGATCTCTTTGTGCCTCCTCGCCGGAGCGGCGGTCGGAGGGTTCGGATTCCCGTCGGCCAAGGGCCTCGACGTGTTCGACGTGGTGGCCGATCCGTTCGCCTACGAGGGCCCGATCACCGTGCGGGGCGGGGTCATGCGGGCCGACCTCGGCAAGGGCCGGTTCGAACTCGTGGACTACCGGGAGTACCGGAGTTGCCGGAGCGTGGATTGCGCCCCCAAATGGATCACCGTGTTCTACGCCGGGGACCTTCCCCAAAAGGGCGCCGTGGTCGAGGTGGTGGGCACGGTGGAGGAGAACGCGGCCGGGGCCGGCGGGTTCGTGCTGCGGGCGAAGGGGGTCCGGATCAAATGACCTACTGGAGACTCATCTGGAGGAACCTCACCCGTCGCAGGAGCCGGTTCGTGTTCACGCTGTCGGCGATCGCCGTGGGGATCGCCTCGGTGGTCACCCTACTCTCCCTGGGGATCGGTCTGGAGGCGGAGATCCGCAGGCAGGCCGAGGGGCTCGGAGCAGAGCTTCTCGTGACCCCGAAGGGATGGTGCGCCTACGAGCAGATCTCGGTACTGACGGGCGAAAGCCTGCCCGAGGCCTTGGCCGCGGCCGTCGTGGATCGGATTCGCAGGATCGACGGGCTTACGGCCGTGCCCTACCTCACCCAACGGGCGGTGATCCGCAACCAGCCTGTGCCCTTGGTGGGCGTGCTCGCCGGGCCCATGAAGGAGCTCCGGGGGTGGGGCCTGGCACGCGGGGAGTACCGCCTGGACGGGCGCCACGTTGTCGTCGGTCATGCCGTGGCCGAGCAGTTCGATCTGCACGTGGGCGCCCCCCTCCGGGTCCGGGGCTCCGAGTTCACGGTGGCGGGGGTGCTGGCGCCGGTGGGAAACCGCGACGACCTGGCCGTGTACATGGACCTTTCCGTGGCCCAACGGGTCTACCGGACCGGGGGCAAGGTGTCGTTCGTGGCCGTCCGGGTGGACGACGTCCGCCGCATCGACGAGTACATCGCCAAGATCCAGAGTGCGGCCAATGTGGCCGTGGTCTCGGACAAGCAGCTCCTGCGCTCGGTGTTGGCCATCGTGGGCAGCGTGGGCAACGCCCTGCAGCTCATCGCGGCCGTGGCCGTGCTCGCCGCCTGCTTCGGCATCACCAACACCATGATGACCGCCATCTACGAACGCCGACGGGAGATCGGCGTCTTGGACGCCCTAGGGGCGAAGAAGAGCACGATCTTCTTCGTGTTCGTGGGCGAGTCCGCCGTGTACGGATTGCTGGGGGGAGTCCTGGGTGTGGCCGCGGGGTTTGCGTTCTCGTACGTTGCAGCCCCCTACATCGGCCGAGACGAGTTCACGGCGTTCCTCGGAAGCGAGCAGAGCGTGAAGGTGTTCGATATGGGCATCACGATCGAGGCGCTGGTCTTCGCGGTGTTGGTCGCCGTGCTTTCGGGACTGTACCCGGCCCTGCGGGCGGCCAAGCTGAGCCCGGTGGAGGCGATCGGCTATGAGTGACCCCATTCTCCGCGCGGAAGGGCTCTCCAAGGTGTATGACGGCGGATACCGCACGGTGGCCTTGGAGGGGGTGAGCCTGGAGATCCCGCGGGGAAGCCTTACCTGCATCATGGGACCTTCGGGTCACGGCAAGAGCACGCTTCTGCACCTACTGGGTGGGCTCGACCGACCGACCGCGGGAAAGGTGTACCTGGACGGTGAGGACCTCACCTCGCTGGGACCGAACCGCCTGGCCGAGGTCCGCAGCCGCCGCCTTGGATTCGTGTTCCAGTTCTTCAACCTGCTGCCGGTGCTCACGGCGTTGGAGAACGTTCAGACGGCCATGCTGCTGGCCGGGGTCCCGCGCAGGGAACAGGCGGACCGCAGCCGGGCCCTGCTTCGGCTGGTGGGGCTCGAAGAGAAGATGCACGCCAGGCCGGGCCAGCTCTCGGGCGGGCAGCGCCAGCGGGTGGCCATCGCCCGGGCTTTGGCCAACGATCCGGACATCCTGCTCATGGACGAGCCCACCGGCAACCTGGACACCCGGTCCGAGGAGGATCTGCTGGCCCACATCCGGGCCGTGCACGCCCGGGGGAAGACCATCGTCATCGTCACCCACTCCGAGTCCGTGGCGGCCATGGCGGAACGCATCGTCCGGATCCGCGACGGTCGGGTGGTGGATGGTGAGACGGCCGCTCGGCGATTTACAAACGGGCGGCCGGGGCGGTAATGTGTGAATATTCGAATATGATTCGACGCGCGCTCAGCAAGAGGACGGGGAGCCACCATGAAAGGCCTGAACCTCCGCGAAAAGGCAGCCATGCTGCGTCTTCTGGGTCACCCCACCCGGTTGCTGATCCTCGAGGAGTTGGCCCGAGGCGCGAAGTGCGTCACCGACATCCGGGACCTGCTGAACATTCCCCAGCCCAACGTTTCCCAGCACCTGGCGGTTCTCCGCCAGGCGCGGCTCGTGGACTTTTACGAGGACGGGCAACTACGCTGCTACTACCTGCTGCGGCCGGCCTTTGTGACGGCGCTTCTGGAGTTCTTGGGGGCCGAGTACCCGGTGACCCCACGCGAGCGGGAGGATGTGCGCCAGGAGGGTCGGCTACGGGACCAGGGAGGGGGACGGGTCCTTGGGTGTGGCGGTTGAGGGGCCGAGCGGCCCGGTGTGGTTTCGTCAAGAAAGGGGGTGCGGGATGTTGACAGGATTGCTTGGGGTCTGTATATGCGTATATTCGAATATAATCTCAACCTAAAGCGAAGGGGACCCCATGAAAAAAAGGGACGATGAGAGCTTCGTGAACGGTGTCGATGTGGAGCGGCTCGTGCAAACCATCCACGCCGTGGAGGAACGGCCCGACCTGGCGCTCTTTACCTTTCGGGCCCGCACCGAATGGATCGAAGGAGCGCACGCCAGAACGCGGATCCAGGGGTTTTCCGGAGCCGGCATGGAAGATTCCTCACGGCTCGTCCCCTTCGAAGGGGACGAGCCGCCGGTGCTCCTCGGGGACAACGCCGGCCCGAACGCGGTGGAAGCGGTCCTCCACGCCCTGGGCTCCTGCCTGGTGGTCGGGTTCGTGTACAACGCCGCCGCCCGGGAGGTGCGGGTGACGCGCCTGAGCCTGAGCCTGGAGGGAGACCTCGATCTCCACGGATTCTTGGGATTGTCCGACCAGATCCCACCCGGCTACGGCAGCATCCGGGTGGCCTACGACCTCGATTGCGACGCCACCCCGGAACAGATCGAGGCCCTGTGGGAGCACGTGAAGAGGACGTCTCCGGTTCTCGACATCCTCCAGAGGCCCGTGACCGTGACCGTCGAGGCGGGAGACACGGCGCGCCCCGCGCCCCCCAACGAAGGAGAGGGAGCCTGATGAGCGAGGTCAGCGCGAAGGCAAGAGGTTTCTCCACCCGGTGCGTGCACGCGGGGGAGCCCCTGGACCCTCAGGGCGGCATCCACATCCCCCTCTACAACCACTCCACCTTCGGGTTTCCAAGCACCCGAGCGCTTCTCGATGTGGTGGAGGGCCGCAACCCGGACGGCAACCTGTACACCCGTTACGGCCTGAACCCCACGATCCGGGCCCTGGAGCGAAAGTGTGCGGACCTCGAAGGGGGTGCCCTGTGCTACGCGTTCGCCTCCGGCATGGCGGCCGAGGCCGCCACATTCCTCGCCCACTGCAACGCCGGCGATCACATCGTGTGCATCGGCGACGTATACGGAGGAACGTTCGAATTGTTGAACGACAACCTGCCTACCCTGGGCATCGAGACGACCTTCCTGCTGGGCAGCGAGGTGGATCGTCTCCCCGAAGCGATTCGAGAGCGCACCCGGATCGTGTTCTTCGAGACCCCCACGAACCCGAACCTCGAGGTGTTCGACATCCGGGGCATCGCCGAGACGGCCAAGAACCGGGGGGCGCTCACGGTGGTGGACAACACATTCGCGTCCCCGGTGAACCAGAATCCGCTCGCTCTCGGAGCCGATCTGGTGATCCACAGCGCCACCAAGTACCTGGGCGGCCACAGCGATCTCACCGGAGGGCTCGTGATCGGCAGTCCGGAACTTTTGGCTCCCATCGGTCTGTGGCGAAAGAACCTCGGCCAGATCATGGCGCCCGAGGTGGCCTTCCTGCTGGCCCGGAGCATCCGGACCCTTTCGGTCCGGGTCCGGGCCCAGAACCGGTCCGCGCAACAGGTGGCCGAGTTCCTCGAACGGCATCCCAAGGTTCTCAAGGTGAACTACCCGGGGCTGCCGGGGTTCCCTGGGCACGGGATCGCCCGGAGCCAGATGCGCGGGTTCGGTGGGATGCTGAGCTTCGTGTACGACGGCGACGCCGAGGCCACCGTAGCCGTGGTGGATCGTCTGCGGATCTTCTCGATCGCGGCCAGCCTGGGAGGGGTCGAGAGCTTGGTCACCCAGCCGATCACCACGACCCACCACGGCATGAGCCCGGAGGAACGGCGCAGGCGCGGCATCCCCGACGGCATGGTGCGGCTCTCCATCGGGCTGGAAGACCCGGAGGACCTGATCGGCGATCTGGCCCAGGCACTGGGATGAAAGGTCCTGTGCTGAGACCAGGTCGGCGTGGACCTCGGCGTCTCGGCCAGGGAAGCCCCTTCCCCTGTCGGCGCGAACAGGGTTCGGAGGCTCCTTCGGCACGATCCGCCGGGCTGCTTCGGAGGCGTTTTGCGTGAAGATCCGCCCCCGGCCGGAGCAGTGTGCTCGGCTACTTCCCCCCTATCATTATGGAATGGCGCTGGAGCGCCCGGCGGGTGGCGAGATCGGTCGGCAAAAGCACGCGGGGGAGCGTCCCCACGGCCTGAACGGGCAGCGGTCTCCAGGAACCGCAGCACGTGCGGTTCATTGCACCGGCCGGGTGAACGGGAGCCACAGAAGGTTGGCGAGCCGAAGGCGCGAGGGGTCGCGGTAGGCGCCCATGCCGATTCGGATGCGGTCCTGGTCCACGTCGGTGAGCAACGTGCCCAGCATCCGGTCCCATAGGGAGAAGATCGTGCCGTAGTTGGTGTTGCGCTCCCGGATGATCACCGAGTGGTGGATGCGGTGCATGGAGGGTGGAACGAAGAGAAGCCACCACGCACGCTCAAAGGCCCACGGCACCCGCACCGAGCTGTGCTGGAACTGGGCCGAGGCCACCAGCAGGGTCTCGAACACCAAGAGCTCCGACAGCCGCACCCCTAGGAAGTACACCAGCCCCAGCTTGATCGCCGCCGATACCGTGAGCTCCCCCAGGTGGAACCGGGTGGCCGTGGAGACGTCCATGTTGACGTCCGAGTGGTGCACCCGGTGGAACCGCCACAGGAGCGGCATCTCGTGGTTGAGCAGGTGCCAGACGTACAGCATGAAGTCCAGGAACGCCACGGCCACGACCATTCGGGCCCACCCGGGCAGGCCCCACAGGTACAAGAGGCCCTGCTGCTCCCGGCCCACGTAGGCGGTGGTGGCGAGGATGGCCGAGCCGAACAGCAGGTTCAGGATCGCGCCGTTCAGAACGGTGAGCGAGATGTTGGTGGTCCAGCGTCTTGCTTTGGGCACGGTGCTGGGCCGGTAGGGGGCCAGGAGCTCGAGCCCCAGGAACAGCGCAAATCCCCCCCACACGAACCCGGCCCGCGCGAGGGCCGCCTGCTCCAACGTCACGCTTCGAGTTCCCGCCGCATCCGCTCGTACTCCTCTTTGGAGATCTCACCGGCGGCGTAGCGGCGCTTGAGGATCTCGTGGGGGGTGTCGCCCCCTGCCCCTCGGTTCCGCCCGAGGAGCCAGCGAGCCGCGAGCACCACCCCCACCGCCACGATGCCCCAGAAGAGGAGCATCACGATCCAGCCCAGGCCCATCATGCCCCCGTCCATCATTGTGTGTGTCTCCACGACCCATTCCTCCGATGAGATCACCCTCCGCCCGCCACCGGAACCCTACCCCGGTCCGGCGGCGCGTCAACTCCCGGAGGGGGCACGATAACCCCGCTCGACGCTCGAGGGGGTCCGGGGCCCGGCGTCCCGGGCTCGAACGACCAGGGCCCGCCCCTCGGACAGGGCCAGGGCCGTCTTCTTGCGGGCCGCGGCCAGAAGCCTCTGTACCGTGCCCCTCGAAACGCCCATGCGTCGCCCTGCCTCCTCTTGGGTCAGGTCTTCCGCGTCGCACAGCCGCAGGGCCTCGAGCTCGTCCAGCTCCAGGATCACGGGCGCGAGGTCGGACAAGGGGGTGCCTGCCGGCTTGAACACGAGGTCGAAGCCCAGGCGCACGGCGCAGCCGCACCGCCTGGGCTTCTTGGGCCGGGGGCTCACGGGCCGTGATGTGAGCAGGCGTGGCCGTGCCCGTGGCCGCCACAGACCTGATCTGGGTCCCAGGCCGGCAGGAGGCCCGCCTTCCAAAGGGACAGGTTTTCGGCCACCGTTCCCGGGTGGGCCGCGAAGACGCGGATGCCCGCCCGGGCGAGCCCGGTCAGGGCTCCCCGGCCGATGCCGCCCACCACCACGGCGTCCACCGTGTAGCCGTCCAGCGCTTTCAGGGGGCTGCATCGGCCGTGCCGGTGGTGCTGGTCCCGGTTCGTCACCGTGTCCACCTGGGAGGTCTCGGCGTCCACGATCACGAACGCCGGGGCCGAGCCGAAATGCCCGTAGATCCGGCTTTGAAGCCCATCGGGTCGTTCCACGGGAAAGCACAGTTTCATGGGACACCTCCGGAAAAGGTTTTGTGTATATGCACATTATGATGGCCAATTTACCGGTTGTCAATGGAGAATATGTATCAGTCAAAATCGATTTGTTGCGGGGTAACGGATGGCCCTGGCGCGTTCGGTCTTTGGGGCTGCGCCCTTGGGCGGCACCACCGCCACAGCAGCACGGCCACGAGCGCCAGCGAGGTCGCCTGGAGCCCCCAGAAGCAGCCGAGCTTGAGCCAGGCAAAGCCCGGGGCGACGAATCGGACGAGCCAGCCCGCTGCCAGGTCGCCGATGAGGAAGAACCCCACGGCCCCCACCAGCAGGCCCTGCAGGCGTCGGGGAATGCCGGAGAACACGACGAGGTGCCCGAACACCACGAAGAACATCCCGAACGCGAACAGATGAAAGTGGGTGACCTCCAGCAGGCCGGTGAAGCTCCGCGGGTTCAGGAACCGCTCGGGGTCCCCACGGTAGTACCGAACCACCCCTTCGAGGTCGAACCCGAGTTTCTGCCGGAACATGAGAAGGCTGGTGAGCCAGTGGGCCAGGAAGTAGGCGTAGAAGCCTCCGAGGACCGCCCTGCCCAGCCCGTGTCCCATGGGGCCCCTGGTGAGAACGGTCACGGCCGGCTCTCCAGGAGGAGCTCGCACAGGGCTGCTGCCTTGCGAACCTGGCGGGTCACGGCTTGAGCCGACAGGGTGGCCCCGGTGATCCCCTGGATCTCGCCGCCGAGTCTCAACCCGGACGACAGCCGTCGGCCCCGAAACTGGTCGAGCCACCGAAGGGGAGGCCGGTACTCCTCCGGCTCGAAGAACGCCAGCACCCGCACGAGGCGGACCGCCCCGTCCGGCTCCAGCACGACGAGAAGGGTCTGGGGAAGGGTTCGCACCGTAGCGGCCTCGATGACGGCATACCCCACGGTCTCCCCCCGCCTCTTGCCCACGTACAGGGTGGACAGTCGGCCGTCCAAGGAGGCCCCCGATCGTGCCTCCACCCTGCTGGCCTGCTCCTTCGTCAGGAACAGGCTCCGCGCCTCCACTTGATCCGCATCCGGAAAGGCTAGATCCAAGGCCTGGCTCTTCGTGAGGTATGTGCGAGCCCACGCGCCGGGCGTGGCCAGACAGAGGATCGCAACCGCTGCATACCATCTCATGACTGGTCCTTTTTCCAGTAAGTTCGGTCGATGGTCGCCAGTTGTTGGTCGTTGGAGGATGCTTCTCGAGACGGCGGCCCCGGCGGCCGGCCGGCCGCCGGGCCCGGCTCGCTCAGAAGATGAACCCAAAGCCCAGGTTGATCTCGTCCGCCCGAGGCTCGTCCTTAGCCACGAAGTTGCGGTAGTCCGCCTTGAGAACCACGTTGGGGATGGGCTTGTAGGTGAGCCCCAGCACGGACACGCCGTAGTCCTGGGACGGCCCGGCGTCCACTCCAGGGCCCCGGGCCTGATCGAACTCCACCCGCTCGTACCGGAAAAAGGGTGCGAGGTAGGCCGTGGTGCCCGGTACAAGGAGGGGCAGGACGTCGTAGGCCGCTTCGGCGTACCAGCCGAGCACGTTCTCGGCCACCTCGCTTCCGGCGGCCTGGCTGAGTGCCCGTGCGTCGTCCACGTCGATCCAGGAGACCAGCGCCTTGAGCTCGAGCCCGCGGCGCCGGTACTGGCCGTGGAGCTCGTAGATCTGGGTGAATACATCCCGCTCGTCCCCGCCGAACTCCTGGTTCTGGCCGGAGTCACCCCAGTAGGCGCTTCCTCCCACCGTCACGCCCAGCACGGGCTCGTAGTCCAGGCGGGCCACCAGGGCCCAGTCGTCCGCCCGGGTCTTGGACGCGTTCTGCCGGGCGCTCCGGACCCCGGTGCTCCCGAACCCGGCCGCGTCGAGGCCGTTCACCAGGTAGAGCTTGTACGAGACCGCATCGGTCAGGTCGCCGAACAGCCCCACGCCCATCTCCCTCCAGGTGGTGGGGATCACGTCCCGTTCCACCTGGGGGCGCTGCACCCCGTGGAACAGGGTGGGCTCGTGCAGCTCGTTCGTGATCCCCATCGGAATCAGGACCTCTCCGACCCGCACGTTCACCCGGTCACTCAGCAGGAAGTCCAAGGCGGCGAACTCCACGGCCACCTCCCCCCCTTCCCCGGTGGAGGCGTGCTCGAACTCGATCTCGCTGTTGAACAGGATGCGGTCCGTGAACTTGTACCCGGCATACAGGATGAAACGCTGGAGATCCGCCCGGTCGGCTCTGCCGTTCCGGTCCGACACGAGGGCGCTGTAGTAGCCCTCCCCGTACCCCCCGACGGACAATCCTTTGGACACCTTGTAGATCTTGGAAGCGGCCGGGCCGAGGCCGTAGGAGCTGGAGTACCCGGGCTCCTCCGACACGGCCAGCTCGTTTTTGATCTTCTGGATCTCCTCAGACAGGATCTGGATGCGGCGTTCCAGCTCGCCGTTGTCCGCGGCCCAGGCGGACGTCGCCACCAGGCACGCCAAAGCCGTTGCCGCGTGGATCGCACGAGGGTTCATGACGAGTTTCTCCTTGATTTTGTGGTGAAAGGGAGGTGCCCGGATCCGGATAATCGATAATGCAAATGATTATCAATATCGATAGAGGCGTGTCAACCCCCTTTCCGCGGTGAGTGGACGTCTGCAGAAAAAGTGGACGAATCCCACCTCCCCCCCTTGCTTCCGTACCAAGGTACGGGTGGTATGGTGAACCCGACCCAATTCTCGACCGTCGGGAGGACAGGCCATGGAGCGATCGCGGGAGGAGATCCCCCGATTTGCCGAGGGAGGGAAGGGGCTCACCATCGGCCAGGTGGCCAGGGCCGCGGGGGTGGGCGTGGAGACTGTGCGGTTCTACGAGCGCAAGGGCCTGATCGAGCAGCCGGAAAAGCCCATGTTCGGCCGCCGGACCTACCCGCCGGAGACCGTGGCACGGATTCGGTTCATCCGGCGGGCCAAGGAGCTGGGGTTCACGCTGAAGGAGATCGCCGAGCTATTGGAGCTACGGATGGACCCGGGGAAGAGCTGTGCCGAGGTGCGCGACCGGGCCCTGGCCAAGATGGCCGACATCGATCGGAAGATCGAGGCGCTTGGGCGGATGCGCCGGGCCTTGGCGGGTTTGGCCTCTGCCTGCCGGGGCCGGGGCCCCACGACCGACTGCCCGATCCTGGAGGCCATGGAGGAAGGAGAGCACGACCCGTGAGCACGCGGCCTGCCCACAAGGGGGGCTCGCGGCGGCGGCGGGGGTCGTGCGGTGGCTCTCCTGCCCCTGGCAGGGCTGGCGAGGGCCCTTTGAGCCCTGGGGATCTGGGGCCGGGCACGCGGCGGGAGGAGACGCTCGCCCTGGAGTTCGACAAAACTACCGATGTTCGGGGGGCGGCGGCCGAGGAGCCGCGTCCGGCGCTCCAGCAGACCCATGCCCCCGAAACCCTGGCGACGGCTCGGGGGGCACCCGACTGGCCCGCCGACCGAGGACCGTCGACCGAAGACCGAAGTTCCTGGAAAGTTTGGCCTGCACACGAACGGGGGGATGTACGCAGGAATCGTTTTCCTGATCGGGGCCTCGATCTGGAACGCCTGGCCCAAGCGGTCGGGCCCCTGCCCGGCGTGCGTTCCGGCCGGTCAGGGAACACACCCAACGGAACGCAACCGCAAACCGATGGAGGTGAACCCATGAGTGCGAAACGCAAGGTAGAGGTGTTCAGCGCGGGGTGCACCGTCTGCCAAGAGGCGGTGGACCGCGTGAAAAAGCTCTCGTGCCCGGACTGCGAGGTCACGGTGCTCGACATGAACGACCCGGCCGTGGCCGCCCGGGCCAAGGCTCTGGGAGTGCAGTCGGTCCCGGCCGTGGCCGTGGACGGGAAGCTCTCGAGCTGCTGCACCGGCCGATGCATCGACGAGGCCGCGCTCCGGGCGGCCGGAGTTGGCACGCCGTGTTCCTGAGGCGGGCTGGGCCGGGAGGGCCCGGCGCGCCGGGCCCTCCCCGGACCCGAGGAGGATGCCATGAGTCGTAAGGAACACAACGCCTGCGCCCTGCCGGTGGATCCCCGCCCGCGGTCGACCTGGAGAACGGCCCTGGGCGTTGCGGGCGCGGTGGTGAGCGGGCTTTTGGCCTCGGCCTGCTGCGTCGGGCCGCTCCTGGCCGTGTTCTTGGGGGTGACCGGTGCCGGCGCCCTGGCGCGGCTCGAGCCGTACCGGCCTTGGTTCGGTGTGCTGATGGTGGTGTTCCTGGGCTACGGGTTCTACCGGGCCTACTGGCGGCCCCGGAAGGGCGAGGCCTGCTGCACGCCGGCCTCCCTGCGGGTCCAGCGCGTGATCCTGTGGATCGCGACCCTCGTGGCCACCGGCCTGTTCCTGTTCCCCCGGGTCCTGCCCCTGGTGATGGGCTGATGCGCAGGGAGAGGTGACGGAATGAGAAGGATCGGACTCGGCGCTTTCCTTTTCCTGGTCGTGCTCGGCGTGTGGGCGGCGTCCGCGCAGCGCGCCGCCTGTGCCGAGAACCGCACGGCCGTGCTCCGGATCGAGGGCATGACCTGCCCCTCGTGCACGTTTGCGGTGAAGGCGGCCCTGAAGAAGGTCGAGGGCGTCCGGGACGCCCGGGTGAGCTTCCGGGAGAAACGGGCGGTGGTGACCTACGATCCCGAGCGGACCAGCGAAGAGGCCCTCGTCAAGGCGGTGGAATCAACCGGATTCCGGGCGGCACCGGTCCCGGAGGAGGGGGGAGGGAGTCCATGAACGGGTGCTGCTCCGGGCGTGTCGGATCCGAGAAGACCCACCTCACGTTCCGACGGCGGGACGGGACCCCTTGGATCCCGATGTACGTGCAGGAGGTGGACCCTGCGAAGTGCATCGGGTGCGGCAGGTGCGTGGCGGTGTGCCTGGGCGGGTGCTACGAACTGGTCGACGTGGACGGTCAGAAGAAGGCCCGGGTCGCGAACCCCGGCGGCTGCATGGGCGACTGCCACTGCCACAGGGTCTGCCCCGTGGAGGGCGGCGCCATGACCTGCCGGCCGGTGGAGGTCTGATACCAAGTTGCGTTCAAACCGAGAGCTGTCGTCGGGAGGGGCAAGGGACCTGCCTCCGGCCGGGCGCGAAGCCGGGCACTGAGATTCGCCGCGCAGGCACAGGCCAGGCGAGCCGGTCTCATCGCAACTCAGTGGAACCCGAACCATTTCGCGGTCCGGGCGCCAGAGGCGCTGCGCGGCGAGCCAAGGGGCCGCGCCCGGCTCTCCGACAGGTCCCTTGCCCCTCTGCTCAGGGGTCCGATGGCTTTGAATGCAACTTGGTACGAGAGGAGGCGCCATGCCGCGCGAAAGGTTCGACCTCGTGATCCTGGGGGGTGGGGCGGCGGGGTTCGCCGCCGCCACCGAGGCCGACCGCCGCGGAATCCGCACCCTGTTGGTGAATCAGGGGCTTCCCATGGGGGGCACCTGCGTGAACGTGGGGTGCATGCCCACCAAGCACCTGCTGGCCGCGGCCGGTGCCCTCCACGGGGCGCGGCACCCGCGCTTCGGAAGCATCGAGCCGACGGCCCCGGCCTTCGAGCCCCGGCGGGCCGTGGAGGACAAGGACCGGTTGGTGGCCCGCGCCCGGGAGGCGAACTACCGGCACGTGCTCCAGGGGCTCCGGCACGTCGCCTGGGCCGAGGGCCGGGGCTCGTTCGTGTCGGACCGGGTGCTCCGGGTGGGGGAACGCGAGATCGGGGCGGAACGGGTCCTGATCGCCACGGGCTCCCGCACCCGGGTGCCCGCGATTCCTGGCCTTGGGGAGGCCGGCTACCTCACGAACCGCGAGGCCCTGGCCCTGAAGCGGCTTCCCCGGACCCTGGCCGTGCTGGGCGGGGGCGCCCTGGGCCTGGAGTTCGCCCAGATGTTCGCCCGGTTCGGGGTGGAGGTCACCGTGGTGGAGGCGGCCGCCCGGATCCTTCCGGCTGCCGAGCCCGAGATCTCCGCCGCCCTCCAGAAGCTGCTGCAAGCCGAGGGGATCGGGTTTCGTACCGGGATCGGGGTCGCCCGGGTGGAGCGGGCGGGCCTGGGCAAACGCCTGGTGCTGGAAAGGGGCGGGGCTCAGGAGAGCCTGACGGCCGACGAGATCCTCGTGGCCACCGGCGTCACGGGGAACATCGAGGCCCTGAACCTGGATGCCGCGGGCATCGAGACCCGGGGCGGGTTCGTGGCACCTCGGCACCAGCGCTCCCCCCGTGTGGGCCGCCGGCGACGTAACGGGCCCGCCGTGCCTGGAGACCGTGGCCGCCCGGCAGGGCAAGCTCGCCGTGGAGAACGCATTCGGGGATGCACGCAAAACCCTCGATCTCCGGAGCGTGCCCTTTGCCGTGTTCACCGACCCGCAGGCGGCCTGGGTGGGGCTCACCGAGGCCGAGTACCTGGCCCGCCACGGAACGTGCACCTGCCGCACCGTGCCCCTGGAGCGGGTTCCCAGGGCCCTGGCCGTGAACGACGGCCGGGGGCTGGTGAAAATGATCGCCCACCACGAGTCCGGCCGGGTCGAGGGCGTCCACATCCTGGGTCCCCACGCCTCCGAGATCGTGCACGAGGCGCTGCTGGCCGTGCGGTTCGGGCTCACCGTGGACGACCTGATCGACACCGTGCACGTGTTCCCCACGTACTCGGAGGCGATCAAGATCGCGGCCCAGGCCTTCCGCCGCGACATCACCCGGATGAGCTGCTGCGTGGAGTGAAAACGCCGCGGGCCGCCCCTACCACCAGTTCAGGTCGAACCGGTCCAGGTTCATCACCTTGGCCCAGGCGGCAACGAAGTCTTGGACGAACCTCTCCTCGTTGTCGTCCTGGGCGTAGAACTCGGCGATGGCGCGCAGCTGGGAGTTGGAGCCGAACACGAGGTCCACCCGGGTGCCGGTCCAGACGGCTTCTCCGCTCGTCCAGTCCCGCCCCTCGAACACGTCCGCGCCCTCGGACACCGGCTCCCACTCGATGCCCATGTCCAGCAGGTTCACGAAGAAGTCGTTCGTGAGGGCCTCCGGCCGCCGGGTGAACACCCCGTGGGCGGAGCGGCCGAAGTTGGCGTTCAGCACGCGCATCCCGCCGACGAGAACCGTCATCTCGGGTGCGGTCAGGGTGAGGAGCTGGGCCCGGTCCAGCAGCAGCTCCTCCGGCCTCTCCCGGCAGCCCGCTTTGACGTAGTTGCGGAAGCCGTCCGCAACGGGCTCGAGCACCGAGAAGGCCTGCACGTCGGTCTGGTCCTGGGAGGCGTCCGTACGCCCCGGGGCGAAGGGGACCTCGATGTCGTATCCGGCGGCCCTGGCGGCCTGCTCGACGGCGGCGCACCCGCCCAGCACGATCAGGTCGGCCAGCGAGATCTTCTTGCCGCCGGTGGCGGAGGCGTTGAACTCGCCCCGGATCGCCTCGAGGGCCTCCAACACCCTCGCCAGCTGGGACGGCTGGTTGACCTCCCAGTCCTTCTGGGGCGCAAGCCGGATCCGTGCCCCGTTCGCGCCGCCGCGCTTGTCCGACGCCCGGAAGGTCGCGGCCGAGGACCATGCGGTGTACACCAGGTCCGGGATCGGGAGGCCCGATGCGAGGATCTTGGCTTTGAGCCCGGCCACGTCCTGGGGATCCACCAGCGCGTGGTCCACGGGGGGAACCGGGTCCTGCCAGATGAGCTCCTCGTCGGGGACCTCCGGGCCGAGGTACCGGGAGCGCGGCCCCAGGTCCCGGTGGGTGAGCTTAAACCAGGCCCGCGCAAAGGCCTCGGCGAGCTCCTCGGGGTGCTCCAGGAACCGCCGGGCGATCGGGCCGTAGATCGGGTCCATCCTGAGCGCCAGGTCGGTGGTCAGCATGATGGGCGCGTGCCGCTTCGACGGGTCGTGGGCGTCCGGCACGGCGTCCGCCGCGGCCGGGTCGGTGGGCACCCACTGGTAGGCGCCGGCCGGGCTCTTCTCCAGGTTCCAGTCGTACCGGAACAGGGTGTGCAGAAAGGTGTTGTCCCACCGGGTGGGGGTCGGGGTCCAGGCGCCCTCCAGGCCGCTGGTGATGGTGTCGCCGCCCTTGCCCGTGCCGAAGCTGTTCTTCCACCCCAGCCCCTGCTCCTCGAGGGGGGCCGCCTCCGGCTCGGGGCCGAGATACCGGTCGGGGTCGGCCGCGCCGTGGCATTTGCCGAAGGTGTGGCCCCCGGCGATCAGGGCCACCGTCTCCTCGTCGTTCATCCCCATGCGGGCGAAGGCCCTGCGGATGTCGCGGGCCGCCGCGAGCGCGTTCGGCTCGCCGTTGGGCCCTTCCGGGTTCACGTAGATCAGGCCCATCTGGGTGGCGGCCAGGGGCTTCTCGAGCTCCCGCTCGCCGGCGTGGCTCGTCCCCCAGCCACTCCTCTTCCGGACCCCAGTACACGTCCTCCTCGGGCTCCCACACGTCCACGCGCCCGCCGCCGAACCCGAAGGTCTTGAACCCCATCGACTCGAGGGCGCAGTTTCCCGCCAGGATCATCAGGTCGGCCCACGAGATCTTGTTGCCGTACTTCTTCTTGATCGGCCACAGCAGCCGGCGTGCCTTGTCCAGGTTCACGTTGTCGGGCCAGCTGTTGACCGGCGCGAGCCGCTGGTTGCCCGTGGCGCCGCCCCCTCGGCCGTCGCTGATCCGGTACGTGCCGGCGCTGTGCCAGGCCAGGCGGATGAAGAGGGGGCCGTAGTGGCCGTAGTCCGCGGGCCACCAGTCCTGGGAGTCCGTCATCAGGGCGTAGAGGTCCTTCTTCACGGCCTCCAGGTCCAGCTGGGCGAACGCCTCGGCGTAGTTGAACGACTCGCCGAGCGGGTGGGTCTTGGGGCAGTTCTGGTGGAGGATCCTGAGGTTCAGCTGGTCCGGCCACCAGTCCCGCACGGACGGGCCGCCGAGGGAGGTGGGCTTGCGATGCGCCCCGATCACCGGGCACTTGCTCTCTGGGGTCATGGTGCTTCTCCGTCGGCTCTCCCCCGCTCGGCCGGCATGATCCCCTCTCGATCCAGGAGATCTCGATGCCGGGCGCGCAGGCGGGGATGGGGAAGGGGGTTGCTCGCCGTTGGAAAATACCCCACGCGATCCCGCCCGCAAGGGAAAACCGCCAGAGCAGCGCTTCCGCAGGCCCCCACCCCGCACCCTGGCAGTCCTTTCTTGAAGGATTCAAATATTGCGGTGACGGCCCCGGAGCCGCCTAGTGTCATGGAACTCAAGAAATCATATCGCTTGCGACGGTGGGGCTGGGGGCTCCGACGAAGCGCGACGGCCGAGCAGCCCGGGCCACCCGACGCGAGCGGTGCGGCCGCGGCGCGTGCTCTCACGCGCCGCAGCGGACCGAGTCGAGGTGGCCCCTGCGAGGCCGTTCAGCGAAGGAGGGGCCCCTAGCCCCACCACCTCGGGAAATATACGAACTTGCGGTCCATGACATTAGCCGCCCAGCGGACCGAAGGCCCGCCGGCCGAAGTGCTTTTCCCGCAACCGCAGGGCCACGCCCACCAGACTGATGAGCACGGGCACCTCCACCAGGGGGCCGATCACGGCGGCGAAGGCCTGGCCGGAGTCGATGCCGAACACGGCCACGGCCACCGCGATCGCGAGCTCGAAGTTGTTCGAGGCGGCCGTGAACGAAAGGGTCGCGGTCTGGCCGTAGGGTGCGCCCACCTTGCGGCTCATCCAGAACGACACGAAGAACATCACGAAGAAGTAGATCGTGAGCGGCACCGCGATGCGCACCACGTCGAGGGGAAGCTGGACGATGTACTCGCCTTTCAGGCTGAACATGACGAGGATGGTGAACAGGAGGGCGATCAGGGTGATCGGGCTGATCCTGGGAATGAACCGGGCCTCGTACCACTCGCGGCCCTTGAGCCTCACGCCCGCGAACCGGGAGATCATGCCCGCGAGGAACGGGATACCCAGGTAGATGAACACGCTCTCGGCGATCTGGCCCATCGAGATGTCCACCACGATGGCCTCGCCCAGACCCAGCTTCGGCGGGAGCCAGGTGATGAAGAACCAGGCGTACACCGAGTAGAAGAGCACCTGGAAGACCGAGTTGAACGCCACCAGCCCGGCACAGTACTCCCGGTCGCCGTCGGCCAGGTCGTTCCACACGATCACCATGGCGATGCACCGGGCGAGCCCGATCAGGATGAGCCCCACCATGTACTCCGGATACCCTCGGAGCAGGGTGACGGCCAGCACGAACATGAGCACCGGCCCCACGATCCAGTTCTGCACGAGCGACAGCGCCAGCACCTTGGTGTTTCGGAAGACCTTGGGGAGTTCGTCGTAGCGTACCTTGGCCAGCGGAGGGTACATCATGAGGATGAGCCCGATGGCGATCGGGACGTTCGTGGTGCCCACCTGGAAGGCGTTGATTACGTTGCGTACGCCGGGGAAGAGGTACCCCCATGCCACCCCCGCCCCCATGGCCAGGAAGATCCACAGGGTGAGATACCGGTCGATGAACGAAAGCCTCTTCGCGACACCGGGCATGCCTATCCCCCTTCCCCCAGGTAAGCCTCCACTTTCCGTCGGATCTCGTCGCGCACCCGGCGGAACTTCGCCAGGATCTCGTCCTCGGTGCCCACGGCCTCGGCCGGGTCGTCGAATGGCCAGTGCCGCCGATCCTTCACCCGCCCGACGAACACGGGGCACGACTCCTTTGCCCCGCCGCACACGGTGACCACCAGGTCGAAGTCCTCGCCCAGGTACCTCTCCACGGGGTCGCTCGTGTGGCTCGAGATGTCCACCCCGGCCTCGGCCATGACCCGGATCGCCAAGGGGTTCAAACCCTGGGGGCGGGTGCCGGCCGAGAACACCACATAGCGATCCCCCCCCAGATGCCGAAGCCACCCCTCGGCCATCTGGCTCCTGCAGGAGTTTCCGGTACAGAGGAACAGGACCTTCTTCTTCGGAACTTCGGTCATGGGTCGTCGGTCTCCAATCCAGAAAACGGAAATCAGGGGACAGGAATCAGTCAAAAGCCCTCATCGCGAAACCCTCCCCCGCCGCCTCTGTTCAGGTACTGACTTCTGACTTCCGAATTCTGGATTCCGAATCACGCCGCGCACAGGTTCTCGCGGCTCACGCGGGCCGCCCGCTCCCGCACCTCCTGGGCCACGGGGTGGCCTTCCCCGATCAGCCGGACCTGGGCCAGGAGCCCTTGCACGAACGGAGGAGGGGCCGGGTTCAGCCGGTACTCCTTCCAGGGGCCGTTGCGCTCCGACACCACGAACCCGGCGTCCTCCAGCACCTGCATGTGGCGGCTCACCGTGGACTGGGCGAGACCCAGCACCGCCTGGATCTCGCACGCGCACAGGGTTCGCCCCTCCAGCATCCACAGGATCTTGAGCCTCGACTCGTCGGCCAACGCCTTGGCCGGGGCTAGAATCGTCCGCATGAAATCGGTCTCCTTCGATATGCAGGAGAGGAGGCTATCACTAAGCTAGATCCCAAGCAACCCTTTTAGGCCGGAATAAAGGCGAGCTAATTCCACGCTTGACGTGCGCCTTTCGGGTGCATAGAATGCATGCACATGCATCAAAAGCGATATAGTGGGTCGCTCCGGGGGAGGGGGCCATGCGCCGCCGACTGTTTTTCTGGCCTCTCGTGTCCTGCCTCGCCCTCCCCGCCCGGGCAAGCTGGACTCCGAAGGTGGTGCTCGTGACGAAAACCGACGCGTGCTCCTGCCGGCTGAGCCGTGCGTGGCCGTCGAGCAGGAGAAACGGAACTTTAGTGGCCGACACGGGGGGTGGGTGGGCCTGACCAAGAATCCCGACGCCGGAAAGACTTAAAGGGCGTTGGTGGTGTCGATGGCGATCCTGCGGGACGAAAACGGCGGGGCGCTCGCCCGGTTCTAGGGGTACGTGGAGGAGCGCCACCTCTTGCGGGAATGGGACGAGTATCTCGCGAGAAAGGGAGCCCAGTGAGAGACCCTTGGTTCGTCCTGGCCGGGCTCGCGCTAGCCGACGCCGTCGTGTGGGTCCTGCCGGAACTGGCGGCCCGGCGGTACGGGGTCACCCTGATCTCCACCCAGGTGTTCCTGGCCCCGGACAGCACCGAGTTCGACCGCCATCAGGGGTACCTGTCCTTACCCTTGGCGGAGGCCTTGGTCCCCCGCATGGGAGTAGAAGCCAAATGATCGCGCTCGCGCTGATCTTCTTTTGCGTGGCGGCCGTGTTCTCGGCCTTGGGGCAGGGGGGCGGGGCGTTCTACGTACCTCTACTCCTGGCCATGGGCGTTCCGTTTCACCAGGCGGCCGCGGCCAGCCAGGCGGTGATCGTGGCGGTCTCGGTCTCGGCCATGCTCGTGTTCCACCGGGCCGGGTTCCTGGACTGGAAGCTCGTTCTCCTGATCGAGCCCGCCACCAACCTAGGGGCCGTGCTCGGGGGGTATTTCTCCCAGTATGTGCCGGCCGAGGTGGGAAAGATCGTGTTCGCCGGGGTGCTGGTCGCGGGAGCGGGGTTCATGATCCGACCGGTGGCCGAGCATCAAAAGCCTCCCAAGCGGGGCTTCGCCTACTGGACCCGTACCCTTGGGGGCGAGACCTACAGCGTGAACTGGGTCGCTACGATCCCCCTCATGGCGTTTGCCGGCGGGCTCGCCGGCCTCCTCGGCGTGGGAGGGGGGCTCCTCAAGGTCCCGCTCATGGTCCTAGCCTGCCGGATCCCCATCAAGGTGGCCGTGGGCACGAGCTCCCTGATGGTGGGTCTCACCGCGTTGACCGGCCTTTTGGGGCACGCGGCGGCAGGCCACTTCGCCCCGGCCCTCGCCCTTCCCCTGGCGATCGGGGGGTTCCTGGGCGCCCAGATGGGCTCCCGAGTGTCGGTACGGGTGGACAAGCGCCACTTGAAACGGGCGTTGGGGGTGGTGCTCGTCGTGATCGCGACCTGGGTGGTCGAGTCTGTGATAAGGGGCGGATGACATCGCTCCCGTGACCCGAAGGAGGTGTAGCATGGAGTTTCAAGAGCTCTTCGACATGGCGGTGAGGTTCCACGGCCACCGGTGTCCGGCGATGCCCATGGGGCTCCGGGCCGGGCTTGCCGCCATGAAGGCCCTGGATGTGGCGCGAGCCCAGGACAAGGAGCTCCACGTGATCTCCGAGACCGGCATGGGCCATGCAGCCGGGTGCTTTCTGGACGGGATCATGGCAGCTACGGGGTGCACCTACGGCAAGTCGAACATCGAGAAGAGGTACTGGAACAAGATGGCCTTTACCCTGGTGGACACGAAAGGGGGCAGGGCCGTACGGGTGAGTCTAAAGCCAGAGTTCTTCGAGCAGGCCCTGAAATCCCCGTTCGTCCAGCACCGCCGGCAGGGTGTGCCGCCCCAGGACGTGCCGGTCGAGATCCTGACCCCCTTGCTGGATAGGGTGATGTCGATCCCGCAAGACGCGTTCCTGAATGTCTCTGAGCCATTCGATTACCCGTGGAAGGCCGGTCAGGCGTGCTTCGATGTGGTTCGGTGTGACGGGTGCGGGGAGACCGTTTTTACGAACGCCGTGACCAAGAAACACGGGAAGCTGCTGTGCGGAGGCTGTGTCCGGCCGTGATTCGAAAAGGAAGCCCCCGGCACAGGGTCGGGGGCTTCTGGACCCAGACAGTTACTCCGCCTTCAACACAGCGTACACTCTCCGGTTTTTGGCCCGACCCTCCTCTGTTTCGTTCGAGGCGACGGGCCGGGTGGCGCCGTACCCCTCGGCCTCCATTCGGTCCAAAGGGATCCCGTAGCGTTCGTTCAGGAATTTCACCACCGCCTGGGCCCGTCGAAGGGACAGCCGTTGGTTGTACTCGGGCGCCCCCACGTTGTCGGTGTGCCCTTGGACCGTAAGCGTCAATCCCGGGTTCTCCTTCAAGAACCGAGCGACCTCTTCCAGTTGGTTGTGATCGGCTCGACGGATCTCTGCCGAGTCGAAGTCGAACTGGATGTTTAGCTCAACGGTCTTGACCTCCTTCACGTCGTCGGCCGGGTCCAGGGGATTTGTCCCGGCTACCCTCACCTCCACTCCGTCCGGCACCGAACCTCCGTCCGTGTCCCTCCTGGTGGGGTCGGTGCGGTGCTTGGTTACCTCGTCCCCATCGTTGAGCCCGTCCCCGTCGGTGTCGGGGTTATTCGGATCCGTTTTGTGGCGTCGTACCTCGTCGCCGTCACGGAGCCCGTCGTCGTCCGAGTCCGGATCGTTGGGGTTGGTGGCGTACTTTTGGGTCTCGTCCCAGTCTGCCAGCCCGTCGCCGTCCGAGTCCTTGAGGCACCCTGAGCGGTCCACGGGCGCCCCCTGCGGCGTGTCGGGACAACGATCCTCGTGATCGGCCACGCCGTCGCCGTCGGAGTCGGGCGGGCACCCACGGGCATCCACCGGCACATTGGGGAGCGTGCCGGGGCACTGATCCTGATAATCGGCCACGCCGTCGCCGTCGGAGTCGGTGGGGCACCCTTTGGCGTCCACGGCCACGTTGCGGGGAGTACCGGGGCATCGGTCCAGGTAATCGGCCACGCCGTCCCCGTCCGTGTCAGGTGGACACCCCCGGGCGTCCACGGTCACGTTCCGGGGTGTGCCCGGGCAGCGGTCTTGGGCATCGGGCACTCCGTCCCGGTCGCTATCGGGCGGGGGCGGCGGAGGTTTGCGGGCTGCCACGCACCGGCGTGTCTTGCCCAAAAGCTCGTCAGCCGCGTTCCGGGCCGACTCGAACAACGCGTCCACCTTGGCTCGATCGTGGAACTCACGGGCCTCGTGCCGCGCGTACTCGACCCGAGCCTCGGCCTCGGCCAGTTCCCGAGGAGCGCAATCCTCGGCCCCCATCTGTCGGGCCTCCTCGATCCGGGCCTGGATGGCTCGTGCCCGGTCCGCGTCCACCTCCGCCAAGGGGCGGATCGCCCCGCACCCGTACACCGTCGCGAGGGCTAGAAGGGTAAGAGTCCAGACGGTCCAGCGATATCTCATCTCGATCCGCCCTTCGCCCCTTCGAGGGCCTGGCGAGCGCTGTCCAGGGCCACCTTGGCCCATTCGGATGCCGCCCGCCAGTCGAACTCGTCCTTCTCGTGCTCGGCCATCTCCAAGAAGATTTGGCCCTTGTGGAGCTCGTAAGGGGCCTTTGCCTCGGCTCCGGCCTCCCTGGCCATCTCCAGGGTAGTACGGGCCTGCTCCAGCGTGCGCAGCGTGGAACACCCTCCCAGCAGCACCATGGCCGCTGCGGCGGCCGCGTAAGGTTTCCATCGCATGAGATCTCCTCCTTCCCCTGTTTCGCAGGCGGTGCTGAACGCCCCGAGCCTGCTGGCCGCTCGTACCGGACGAGGGGGAGCCTAGTGGGTTTTTCGAGGGGGTCAAGACAATAGCGTGGCGCCGTTGGCCCGAAGGCTGCTTGCAGGGGCGGAGGGAAGGGGCGGCGAGTTAGGGGGCCACGGGGGCCTCCTGTCGGGTCCCCTGGATCTGTGGGATGGGAGGGTAGTGGAGGCTACATTTCCGCCTCGCCGTAGGGTGTAGTGTGTCGAGTATTCAGCTTTGTCGAGTCTTCTCTGACCATAAGAGGAGGAGCCGCCATGCCCCGTGTGTCACCGGTCGATCCAACGGAGGCTTCCCCCGAGGTGCAGGCCGTGTTCGCAGAGATCCGGGAGGCCTTCGGGATGGTGCCGAACCTCTTTCGGACCCAGGCCCACGTCCCGGCGCTCCTCCGGGCGAACTGGGACAAGGTCAAGGCCGTGATGATGGGCGGTGTGCTGTCGCGGAAGGTCAAGGAGGCCATCGCCGTGCTCGTGTCGAAGGACAACGCCTGCCCCTACTGCGTGGCCGCCCACACCGCGGCCCTACGGGCCGTCGGGGTCCCGGAGGACGAGGTGGCCCGCATCCTGGACGACCCGGACGGAGCGGAGTTCTCGCCCAGGGAGAAGGCCTTGATCCGCTTGGCCCGGCAGGCCAACACCGATCCCCACCGAATGCCCGATGCTTTGTTTGCGACGGTCCGTGCCGAGGGAGCCTCCGACGCCGAGATCGTGGAGGCCCTGGGGGTGATGGAGGTGTTCGTGGCGTTCAACCGGTTCCTGGACTCGCTCCAGGTGGATGTGGACTTCTGAGGATCCCCGAGACCCGAAAGGAGGAGCCCCATGTCGGAGCCGGTGACGGAAACCTTCGAAGCGTTCAAAAACTCGTTCTTCTACGGATCCCGGTGCGACCTGGCGTTCAAATTTTTGAAGAATCTTTCCTCCGAGGAGGCCGGGGAGTTCTTCCGGGAGCTCATCGAGAACCTCGGGCGCACCGTGGACGACGGCGATGCCGGCCGTCTCGTGCGGTTGGCCGTGGAGTGGCAGGCCCGGGCCTACGCAGGGGAGGGGGCCGGGAGATGGACCTACGAAGACGCTCCGTTTGCACCCCTCGAGAAACCCGTGCGGGACTCCGTGGTGGGGCTCTTGACCTCGAGCGGCCACTTCGTCGAGGACGACGATCCGGAACCGTTCGGGGTGAAACACATGACCCAGCAGGAGGCCTGCCGTCGGATCAAGGATTTTCTGAAGGCGCCGCCCACCCTGAGCCGGATTCCGGCCGATGTGCCGGCCGAGGGGCTCCGGGTGCGCCATGGGGGCTACGACGTACGGGCCGCCCGGGCCGACCCCAACGTGGTGTTCCCGGTGGACCGGCTGCGGGAGCTGGAAGCCGAGGGCGCGATCGGGCGACGGGCCGGAACTTTTTACTCGTTCGTGGGCGCCTGCTCCCAGCTCCGCCTGCTAAGAGACCACGCCCCCCGGTGGGCCGAGCTCCTCCGGGACGAAGGGGTGGACGCGGTGCTTCTGGTGCCGGTCTGACCGGTGTGCCACGTGTCCGTGGGACACGTCGCCCGCACGATCGAGTCCGCCGGCATCCCCACCGTGGCCGTGTACGTGAAGGCGTTCGAGAAGGTGGCCCGGAAGATGCGGTTGCCGCGGGTTCTCCTGACGCCGAACCCGGTGGGCCGCCCCTTGGGCGCGCCCGGCGACCGAGAGCGGCAGGCCGCGGTGGTACGGGCGGCGTTGGAGCTGTTGGAGACCGCGTCGGAGGGCGGGATGGTCCGGGAGTTCGATGAGCCCTATCGTCCCCGCCCGGGTCACGCAGGGAAAGGTTGAGGCCGCTCCTCCCTCACGGAGGTCCCGCCACCACGAACAGGTTCCGGCCCTCGGCCCGAACCCGACCGGCAGACCGAAGCCGGGCCAGGGCACGGGTCACGCTCACCCGGTGGGCTCCCACCAGAAACGCGATCTCCTCGTGGGTGAGGGGGAAGGGGATCACCCAACCCCCTTCCCCCGGGGTTCCCACCTCCCGGGCCACGTTCACCAGAACCCGGTACATCCGCTCCTCCAAAACGGGCTCCGAGAGGGCCTCCAACTTGCTCCGCAGCTGCTCGATGCGTCGGGCCAGGTTCCGGATCACCCGGAGGCCGATCCGGGGATTTCCCTCTAGCAGCCGCTCGAACCGGTCCTTGGCCACCCCGCAGACGAACGTGGGTTCGAGACACGTAGCCGAGACGGGGTACTCCCCTTCCTCCTCCAGGAACACGCTCTCTCCCAGCAGGTCACCGGCGTGCCGGATGTCGAGAGTGAGAACCCGGCCGTCCTCGGTGACCTTCCACAGCTTCACGGCTCCCGCTTTCAAGAGATACATGGTGTCGGCCTCGTCCCCCTGGCGAAACAGGACCTCCCCCGCTTCCAAACGCCCTCGCTCCAGGTGGCGGGCCACCATCTGCCGGGCCTCGGGATCGAGGCCTTCGAACAGCCACACCTGCCCGATGCACCGGGGGTGGAGCCCCGGCCCGGCCAAGCGCTCGCACCAACAGCGGGGTTCGGTCATGATAGGGCTCCTTCCCGGTAACTTCGGGCCTTCGGCCGGCTAGGCCACCAGGCGGCTCTCGAACCGCGCCAACGCTCGGGGGCATGGGGGCTGGTGGAGCGCCGCATGCGGTCATGTCAAGGCCCAGAGTTCAGAGGACTGTGGACAGGAAAAAACCTTCCACTTTGTTGTGAAGCTCCACACAGCTTTTGGACTCTACCCAAACTTCTGCCTTCTGACCCCTGAATCGCGGCCCCATGCTCTGCCGTCGAAACGGATCGGGCATCCATGCACGTTGCGTTTTCGCAAACAGGTCGCCTCGTCGCCTGCCGGAGCTTCCGGATGGAAACCGATCCAGGTTCGCTTCTCGTGAGGGGCGGGTAGGATCTTCCCTCTTCGGGCCCGACAAGTTTGTTCCCGTGCCCTTGACTGGGCTGCACCTCCCTTCTCCCCCGTCAGTTTCGTTGCCGGAGGTGCCGAAATTGGGGGCGGGCGGCCCCGGCTCCGGTTCCGGGGGAGGAAGGCTCCGCGGTACACGAGGAAGGCTTTCGGAGGCGGCAAGGGGTGGTACGATAGCCGAGCGAGGTCGTTTCCCGGGCTGTGCTCCCGTTGCCGGTGTTGGGGGGAGACGGTAGCCAGGGCCGGGATTTTTTCGGGAGGCGGAGGTCTCTGTGTGGTGGATCGATGAGGAGGGGGAGGACCGTTTGGAGCGGTTTCGGTGGGCGGCGTGGCTCTTGCTGTTGGCGATTGCAGTTGCAGTGGGCTGCGGCTCTCCCGGATCCGGCAAGGTCACGGTGTCGGGAAAGACCGTGTTCCGCGCCATGGGGATCGAAGAGGTGGGGATCCGGGTGTACCGGGTGGGGCAGGAGGAGGTCGGGCCCGTGGCCAAGGCTCGGAGCGGCTATCACGGGTCGTTCGCCGTTCGCCTGCCGCCGGGGAGGTACCGGCTCGAAGCGATCGGCACGGTTCCGGCGGGAGACGGACGGCGCGAGTTGCGGGGAGAGGTGGAGGTGAAGGTCGGGGATCGCCGGGTGGATCGGGTCGTGATTCCCCTTCGGGACGCCGGTTTGGGAAGCCGCCGGTGAGAAAAGTTTTCAGAAGTTCCTCATCGCGGTTTCATCCTCCTCTAATGTAGGGGAAGTATGATACAATGTTGTGTCCCCAAAGGAGGAACAGCCGTGACCACTGAGGCCCGGAGCACCATGGATCCCCGTCGCGCAGCCACATGGGCCATGCGTCTCTTGCGGAGGCAGGTACCCGACCCCTCCCCCGAACAGAAACTGTGGCTCGCCGTGATCGAGCACGCTGTACGCGACGCCTACGCAGACCCGGCAGCCGACCCGGCTCGCCGGCAGGAGGCTCGGGCGTGGCTCGAGTCGGAGTACTTCACCGACGTAGCGGTGGCCATCGGCCTCCATCCGGGCGAAGCTCGCAAGGTGATCCGTCGCCTGGCCGAGTTTTCCCAGGGGGTGGAGTGGCGGGTGGAGAGCGAAAGGGCAGAGGGTTCCCCTCTCCGCCCTGAGCCTCCCTCCGGCCGGGCTCCGCTGCCCCGTGCCGCCGAAGGGGGCGGCAACCACGCCCCTGCCTGATCCCCGAGGCCCGGTGCTCCGCACCG
>JAADGT010000069.1:1186-11043 GCA_013152215.1 Deltaproteobacteria bacterium | reverse complement strand
GTTCCGGGGGTGCGATCGGTGCCTGAGGGCTTGCCCAACCGGCGCCTTGCAGGAAGGGGGCAGCCGGATCCGGCGGGACCCGTTGGCTTGCTCCGGCTGCGGGGCATGCGTGGCCGCCTGCCCCACGGGCACGCTGGACGCACGGCCCCACGGCCGGGACGCCCTGGCCCGGGCGCTGGAACACCTGGGCCGCGCAGGGGTTGCCGCGGTCCTGCAATGCCCTCACACGGGCGGGACGGGGCGACGGGGGGTGAGGATCCCCCTCGATCATCTGTGCGGGGTCGACGCATGGGCCCTGGCAGGGGCGGTGCTCGCCGGGGCCCCTTGGGTAGCGGTGGAACCCTGCCCGAGCTGCGAGCCGTGGGTGGGCGGAGAGCTGGGGCTGGCCCAGGGGGTTCTTGGTCCCGTCGGCCGACACGATCGGGTCCTGGGCCGGGGAGCCCCTGAGCCCTCCGCCCCTTCCGCGCCAAGCCCGATCTTGCCTCCGACCGCGGGGCCGGAGGATCCCTTGGACCGGAGGACCCGTGTGCTGAGTGCCGTCCTGCCCGAGGGTGGCCCTGCTTCCCCTTTGGAGGGCCCGTTCGGCCGGCCTACAGCCCGAACCGGATGCACCGGGTGCGGGGCCTGTGTCGGCGTATGCCCCACGGAGGCCCTGACCGCCGATCCGGACGCACCGGTGGTATGGGCACGGGAGGTTCGGTGCGTGGGCTGCGGGCTGTGCGCCCGAGCCTGTCCCGAAGGGGTGGTGGAGGTCAAGCCGCACCTGGCATGGGAAGGCTCGGCGCTCCGGCCCCGCGTGTTCGCCCAGGCCGAGGCCCATGCGTGCCCTGCGTGCGGAAGGGTGTTTGCCACCCGCCAGGCCCTGGAAGCCGTCCGGGCACGCTTGGAGGGCCGGGTGCCGTTCGAGCCTCACATCCTGGACCTGTGCCCCGACTGCCGTGTGGTCCGGGCCGTGGAACCGGTGCGGTGAACAAGAACGGAAAAAGGGAGGGAAACCGTGGGGCATACCGGATTCGGCGAGTTCGCCCGTTGGCTTCTGACCCCCCCTTCTCCGGAGGAGCTGGAGGTCTTGGCTCGCCAGGCGCAGGACGGAGCCGAGGGGTTGGGGGGGTATGCGCAGGAACGGGGCCCCGAACGGGGCGCCCGGGACGCAGGAGAGGCGCTGTGGCAGCTTCTGGAGACCCCCTTCGAGCCCCGGCTCATTCCTTACGCCAGCGTCTACCGGGACGGAGCGAGGTTCGGCCCTTCACTCGTGGCGTTCCGCGGGTTCCTCAGGCGCTGGGACCTGGTGCCGGACCGGGACCGGTTCCGGGACCTGGAGGACCACGCCGGGTTCCAACTGGACTGCCTGGCATACCTCGGAAGCCTGCCCGACGGGCACCAGGCCTACCGGGAATGCCTGGGAGAGCACGTGCTCCCCTGGCTGCCCCGGTTCCTGGACGACCTGGCCCGGGAGGACGAGCGGCTCCCCTACGGCGGATTCTACGGCCGCCTGGCCCGGCTCGCCAGGGGCCTGCTGGCGGCCGAGGCCGCCCGGCTGGGGCTGGCCGCGCCGTGAGCCCCGGCCCTTCGGCCCGCTGAACGGCTAGGCAGCCGGACGGCTCTCGAACCGCGCCAAAACTCGGGGGCATGGGGTCTGGTGGAGCGCCGCGTGCGGCCGGAACCAGGCCCCATGCCCCCTGGCGGCAACGCCCCGGACCAACGAGGGTTACCCTTCCCCGGTGCCCGGCTCCGCAGTGGCCTGGCGATGCTTCCCATCCGCTCAGCGGGCCGAAGGCCCCAGACCGACGACCGTTGACCGTAGACCGAACTCAGCGGGAGGCTGGACGCGGGGGCTGGGGTTTCCTCACCGGTACTTCCGGGGCTCGATCCCGTACTTGCGGACCTTGTACCCCACGATCCGGGGCGTGGTCTGAAGCCGCTCTGCCGCCTTGCGGATGTTGCCCCGGGTGGCCTTCAGGGCGTCCACGATCAGGTCGGTCTCGAAGTGGCGCACGGCCTCGTCGAACGGCAGGTCCACCGCGCTGCGCGACTCGTCCGCGGTCTGAAGGGTGGGCGGGAGGTGGTAGGAGTGGATCGCCGGCTCCTCGCACAGCAGCACGGCCCGCTCCATACAGTTCTCCAGCTCCCGGACGTTTCCCGGCCAGTGGTAGCGCATGAGCATGTCGATGGCTGGGGTGGTGATCCTCCGGATGTCCTTGTCGTTCTCGCGCGCGAACTTGGCCAGGAAGTGCTCGGCCAGCAGCAGGATGTCGGTGCGCCGCTCCCGCAGGGGGGGCAGGAAGATCGGGAACACGTTGAGCCGATAGTACAGGTCCTCCCGGAACCGGCCCTCTCCGATCAGCGCCTCCAGATCCCGGTTGGTGGCGGCGATCACCCGCACGTTGACTCGGATGGTTTGCCATCCCCCCACCCGCTCGAACTCCTTCTCCTGGAGCACCCTCAGCAGCTTCACCTGGAGGGCGGGGGACAGCTCCCCGATCTCGTCGAGGAAGATCGTCCCCCCCTCGGCCAGCTCGAACTTTCCGGGCTTTTGCTGCACGGCCCCGGTGAACGCCCCCTTTTCGTGACCGAACAGCTCCGACTCGATCAGGTTCTCGGGGATGGCCGCGCAGTTGACCTTCACGAAGGGCTTTTTGGCGCGGGGGGAGTTGTAGTGGATGGCGTGGGCCACCAGCTCCTTTCCGGTCCCGCTCTCGCCCCGGATCAGCACCGTGGCGTTGGACTTGGCCACCCGGGCGATCATGGCGTAGACCTCGTGCATGGCCTTGGAGTTGCCGATGATGTTCGTGATGTTGTACTTGCGCACGAGGTCGGCCTCGAGCCGCTCCTTCTCGGCCACCAGCTTCTGCCGCTCGTCCTCGGCCAACCGATGCAGCTTCACCGCTTGGGCCACCATGGTGCCGAGGATGCTCAAGAGCCGCACGTCGTCCTCTAGCCCCACCCCGTCGCCGCGCACCCGGTCGGCGCTCAATGCCCCCAGGATCTCGTCCCCCACCTTGAGGGGCACGCACACGAACGCCACGTCCTCCCGGGTCAGGTCCCGGCTCATGGTACGGTTCAGGAACAGGGGTTCTTGGCCGGCGTTGGGCACCGCCATGGGCTCGCCCGTGGCCACAACCCGGCCGGTGATCCCCTCCCCGATCCGGTACCGGCCCCGGCTCTCCTCCTCGGGGGTGAGGCCGTAGGCAACCTCGACCCGCACCTCTTCGGCATAGGGGGACACCACCGCCACGGTCCCTCGGGTCATGCCCAGCCGACGGGCCAGTACGGACAGGGTGCGGTACAACCGATCCCGCAGGGGGGCGTCGCTGGCCAGGGCGGCGCTCACCTCCCCCAGGGTCTCGAGCTCTTGAAGTTTCCGTTCCAGCGCTTTCGCCGTTGTCACCGCGGTCCTCCCTCGGAGGGTGCTACGGGAGTGTACTTCACAAAAACACAAAAAACAATATTGTCTCTCCGGGGTCGACGGGGAGCTCCTTTCTCCGGCCAACTCGGGGAGCGCACCCCGGCACGAATCCTGCTAAGATTGCGCGGACTGATTTTCAATCCCAACGGGGCGCGAGCCCCCAGCCCACGCAGGAGGTGTTGCAGCATGGATCCGAAAGCCGTCATGGAGTTTGCCCGAGAGAACGAGTGCGTGTTCGTGGACATCAAGTTCCTCGACTTCGTGGGGCTGTGGCAGCACTTCACACTGCCCATCCAGGCCTTTGACGAGTCGGCCTTCGAAGAGGGGCTTGGTTTCGACGGATCGAGCATCCGGGGTTGGCAGCCGATCAACGCTTCGGACATGCTGGTGATCCCCGACCCGAGCACGGCCCGGATCGACCCGTTCCCCCGGGATCGGACCCTCTCTCTCATCGGAAACATCGTGGACCCGGTGACCAAAGAGCCCTACAGCCGCGACCCCCGGTACATCGCCCAGAAGGCCGAGGCGTATCTGAAAAGCACCGGCATCGGCGACACGGCCTACTTCGGGCCCGAGGCCGAGTTCTTCATCTTCGACGACGTACGGTTCGACCAGACCCGCAACAGCGCCTTCTACTTCGTCGACTCGGTGGAGGGCCGGTGGAACACCGGCCGGGACGAGCAGCCCAACCTGGCTTACAAGCCCCGGTACAAGGAGGGGTACTTCCCGGTTCCCCCCACCGACGCCCTGAACGACCTGCGCAACGAGATGGTGCTCGAGCTGCTGCGCCTCGGGATCGAGGTGGAGCTCCAGCACCACGAGGTGGCCACCGGCGGCCAGGGCGAGATCGACATCAAGTACGCCCCCCTCGTCCAGCAGGGCGACAACCTGCAGTGGTTCAAGTACGTGCTGAAGAACGTGGCCCGGCGCAACGGCAAGACCCTGACCTTCATGCCGAAGCCCCTGTTCGAGGACAACGGCACCGGCATGCACACCCACCAGTCCATCTGGAAGGACGGGCAGAACCTGTTCGCCGGCGACAAGTACGCGGGCCTGAGCGAGGTGGGGCTGTGGTACATCGGCGGGATCCTCAAGCACGCCCGGGCCCTGTGCGCCATCTGCAACCCCTCCACCAACTCGTACCGCCGGCTGGTGCCCGGGTTCGAGGCTCCCGTGAACCTGGCCTACTCCAGCCGGAACCGGTCGGCCGCGGTGCGGATCCCCATGTACTCCACCAGCCCCAAGGCCAAGCGGATCGAGTTCCGCACCCCCGACCCGTCCTGCAACGGGTACCTGGCCTTTGCGGCCATGCTGATGGCCGGGCTGGACGGCATCGAGAACAAGATCGATCCGGGCGAGCCGCTGGACAAGGACATCTACGGCCTGTCGCCCGAGGAGCTGGCCAACGTTCCCACCGCCCCCAGCTCCCTGGAGGAGGCCCTGAACGCCCTGGAGGAGGACCACGAGTTCCTGCTCAAGGGCGACGTGTTCACCGAGGACGCCATCCAGATGTGGCTCGAGTACAAGCGCGAGAACGAGGTGGACCCGATCCGGATGCGGCCCACCCCGTGGGAGTTCGCCCTGTACTTCGACTGCTGATCGCCTCCGCGGATCGATGCGGACCCAGGGCCCCCTTGCGGGGCCCTTTTTTTGTGTCTGGTGCGGCTCCTCAGCTCGCCGCGCAGCGTCTCTGACGCTCGGACCGCGAAACGGTCCGGATTCCACCGAGTTGCCATGAAACCAGCTCGTCGGTTTCGTGCCTGCGCGGCGAATCTCAATGCCCGGCTTCGCGCCCGGCCGGAGGCAGGTCCCTTGCCCTGCCCCACGAGAACTCTCGATTTGAACGCAACTCGGTATGAGCCAGCCAGCGGTCCGAAGGCCCCGGAAAAGGAACGCCCCGCCGGGACACGGGTCCCTGCGGGGCGCAAAAGGTACGGCGGAACGCGAACGAGCCGTCCGCCTCGATCAGAAGTAAGCCTCCCTCGGGAGCGTACGAATGGTGCTGTAGGCCTGCAGGGTCTTCTGGGCCTGCACCAGCAGGTTCTTCACCCGGCCCAGAAGCTCCTCGGAAAACACCAGGTTGTGGATCGGGTTGCCCCGCTCGAAGAGCTTCAGGTTCTTCTCGGCGTTGTTCACGAGATCCTGGGCATCATAGGTGTACTTGCCCTCGCGCATGGCGGCCAGGATCTTGCGCTGGGTGTCCTGGAGCATGGTGCGCAACGACTTGACCTCCTCCCGGAGCTCGTCCGCCTTCGCCTCCCACTCGTCCACCATGGCCCCATAGGACTCGTCGCCGTCGTGGCACTCCACGCATGCGGTCTTGATCCCGTCCAGGGTGGTGGGTTCCCCCGCCACCACCTGCACGTGACACTCGCTGCACTCCACGGCGTCGGCCATGGGGTTCTTCTCGCCGCGCACGTCGCAGCTCTTCTCGTCGCAGGCGTTCTGGCCGTTGTAGAGGTTGTGGTTCTCGACGTGGCAGTCCTGGCACTCCACCGCGCCCTGGCCTTCGCCGTGGTGACAGTCGTTGCAGTTGCTGAGCCGGGTCTGGCCGTGATTCTCCCGCGGCGAGTGACACTCCAGGCAGTCGAGCCCCTCGTCCTCCACGTGGATGTCGTGGGGGAACGAGACGTTGCCGAACGGCACCGGTTTCGTCTCGATGCACTCCACGCACGAGTGACACAGCTGGGTGCATCCCGTGGGAGGGGAAACCGGCTGGACCACGTACCCCGGCTCGGCAGCGGCCTTCGCCTTCTCTGCGCGCTCCTGCACGTCCGCCAGCACCTTCAGGGCGTAGTCCATGTTGTGCAGGCCACGGCCCCGGCGCACAAACGCCAGGTTTCGCTCCGCGCCCTCGAGCAGGGCGGCCATCTGGCCCTTCACGTCGGCCGAAGCCTTGCGCACCGCCCCCCGAGCATCCAGGAGGGCCTTCTCCGCCTTGTCCATCTCGCCGGTGAGGAGCTTCTTCCAGTGCTTGGCCATGTCGTCGTACCCGCTGCCGTGGCAATCGACGCACGACTGGATCACCGCCTCGTAGTTCATCCGAAGGGTCGAGGCGATGCCGGTCGGCGTCTTCTTCACCGCCACGTGACAGCTGCCGCAGTCGGCGTGGGCCAGGTACATGGGGTTGGGGGTCTGCGGCACGCCCTCGGCCCCCTTGCCCATGTACAGGTTCCGAGTGGCCTCGTGCTGGTCGAGGGTGTGGCACTTCAGGCAGTCGGTGTCGTAATGGTAGCCCTTGGTTCTGGGCCGCAGGGCGGCTTGGGCCATCTTCTTCAGAGCCTTGGGGGTCTCGTCGCCGGGCCGCACGATGTGGTGCTCGATCGCGGAATGGCACCGGAGGCACTCCACCTTGTACTTGGTCACGTGGTTCCGGTGGATCTCCTCACTGGCATACTCCCCGAACAGGATCCGGGGCTCGGAGTGGCACTGCACGCAGGTGTTGTCCTTGAGGTGTCCGTCCCCGAACACCACGTCGAAGTGGCACTGCTGGCACGCCACGCCGTGGTCCAGGTACTTCTGGTGCACGAACGGCATGTTCTCGTTGGCGTTGATGAACACCTTGGCGCGCAGCTGGGTGTGGCAGAGCTGGCAGTCACTCAGCTCGGGGTTCTCGTCGCGGTTCATGAAGTGGCACACGAAGCAGGTGCTCTCGGTCACGGTGAGGTGCTCGCCCTGCACGATCTGGGAGTGGCAGGTCACGCACCGCAGCTTCTTGCCCCGCCTCAACTCTCCGAGGTGGCTTCCGTGGCTGAACCTCACCCCCTTGAAGGTGAGAGTCTTCTCACCCAGGTCCGCCCGGTTGTGGCATCCCTCGCGCAAACAGCTGGCGTCGCTGATCTGGGTATGGGGGCGGGACGGCTCCGTGCCGGTCAGCTTCATCCACAGATGCATCTGGGCCTTCCACTTGCCCCGAAGCTCGTTGAACACCCCCGGCTCGAAGTGGCACTCGATGCACAGCACGTCCCGATGGCTCGACTCTGCCCACGACTCGATGTAGGGCTGCATGTTGTGGCACATGGAGCAGAACTTGGGGGAGGCGGTGGCCTTGAGCATCACGAACAGGCCGACCACGGCCACCACGGCCACCACCCCTGCGAACACGAGCATCCCCTTCCAGTGCCGCCGCACCCCCACGACGAGCACCCGCCCGAGGTCGCGAATAAAATCGACCATAAGAGAGAACAGTTCCCGAATCATTGCCTCGTACCTCCCTCCTCAACGCGCAACAAACTGAAACATCCTGAAACACATGCAACAATCAGAGACTCGTTTCCTGAATCGGTGTCTGTCTGTACCACGAATGTGCTCCTCCACGCAAGGGCAGCCTCTTATGCCCAATTCCTACCTCAATAGTCTTGTTCGTTCCGTCGAATTGTGTATTAAAACAGCAAGAAATCGGTCCCTCCTAGGAACCGCCCCTGGTATCTGGTACGGTACGACCATTCGTCAACCGAGGAAAAAGGAGGAAACCGGTGCGGCGAGTCCTGGCGGTCTTTCTGGCGCTCCTGGCCGTCGCCGCGACGTCCGCGCGGGCGGCTCGTCCCTCGCTCGTCCTGCTGTACACGGCCGACGAGCGGGGGGAGGTCCTTCCCTGCGGGTGAAAGAAGAACCCGCGGGGCGGTCTGGCCAAGCGAGCAACCTATGTGGAGTCGGCGCGGAAGCAGGGCCCGGTCCTCTTGGTGAACGCCGGAAACTGCCTGTTCAAACGGGAACGGATCCCGGCCCGGAAGGTCCCCGAGGCCCGGGAGATCGCCCGGCTCATGGTGGACGCCTACAACGAGATGGGGCTGGCGGCGATGGGGGTGGGGGCCTACGACCTGTCGTTGGGCGTGGACTTCCTGCTGGACCTGGCCCGGCGGGCCCGCTTTCCCCTCCTGTGCGCGAACCTGACGGACCCCCACGGCACCCCCTACTTCCCCGGGTACCGCATCGTGGAGGCGGGGGGCCTGCGCGTCGCCCTGGTGGGCCTGATCGACGAGCGCCTCAAGCGCGGCCATATCCCCGGGGGCCGCAAGATAGTGGTGGAGCCCCCTCTGGAGGCAGCGGCCCGGGTGATTCCCCGGGTGGCCGAGGAACGGCCCGATCTGATCGTGGTGCTGACCGACATGACCGAGCGGCGGCTGCGGCTGCTGGCCCGGAAAGGGCTGCCCGTGGATCTGGTGGTGGGCACGTCCCGACGCAATCAACTGTCGGTGCCGTTTCGTCTGAAGGGAACCCTAATCGTCGCGCTGGATCGCAGGGGCAAGACCCTGGGCCGGGTGGACGTGATCCCGAAGGAGGGCGGGGGGTATGAGCTGCGAAACAGCTTCGTCCCTCTCCTCCAGAAGAGATACCCGGACCATCCGCGGGTGGGGCCGATGGTTCAAGAGGCGCTGGCCCGAATCCGGTCCCTGCAAGCCCAGGCCATCCCCGAGAAGGCGGAAGGGGGGGAAGAGGGGTGCGGTCAGGAGTACGTGGGCGCCGAGACCTGCCGTCGGTGCCACGGCAGACGCTACGCCCACTGGAGGCGTACCCCCCATGCCCGGGCCTACGAGACGCTTCGGGCCAAGGGAAAGGAGCTCGACACCGACTGCCTGGCCTGCCACACGGTGGCGTTCGAGTGCAGCGAGGGGAAGCCCGACCGCCGAAGCATCGAGCGGTTTCCCGGCGTCCAATGCGAGTCGTGCCACGGCCCCGGTTCGGCACACGCCGCGTCCGAGGGCCGCACCCCGGTGGAGCAGGGCCTGGTGTGCGCCAAGTGCCACACCCGGGAGCGAAGCGACACCGAGCGGATCGAGGATCGAGCCGCAGAAGCCTGCGCAGAGACCGACTGATATCAAGGTGCGCTCAAAGCCATTGGCCCCCTGCCCCGCCCCACGGGCGCTCCCGGTTCGAACGCGCCTTGGTATGAAGCCGGCTCAGGCGCCCCGTTTCCCCGCGATCCACCGCCCCATCGATGCCACCGTGTCGGGCCAGTTGGACGAGATCCGGCCCTCCACGAACTCGCGATACAGGGCGTCGAGCACGTCCCAGATCTCCCGAACCAGCCCGGCCCGCACCAGGGCGGTTCCGTGCCACCCCTCGTCGGGGTCACCCTCCACCGGCGGCACCTTTCCGCTGGCCAGGTCCAGCGTGTCGCCCTTCAGGGTGAACTCGTACTCCCGATCGTTCACCGCCAGCCCGAGCCGCACTTCCTGAACCTTCTTCCCGACGGCCAGGGCCGCGGCCGCCTCGGCCGACCGGGCCACCTCGCCGTTGCGGAGGATGTTCTCCTTGCTGTCGGTCTCGAGGCTCCCCAAGGTGAGCCGTTCCTCGATCCACAGCGTGGCCGTGCCCATCCCCGGAACCGGCACCTCTCCGCCGTGCTCCTCGATCCGGTACCAGAGCCAGGTGAGAAACTCGTGGCCCCAAAACGCCTTCTCCTCCAGGGTCTTGAGCACGTCCATCACGGTCCTCCACCCGGCGCAAA
>JAADGT010000069.1:0-1177 GCA_013152215.1 Deltaproteobacteria bacterium | reverse complement strand
CCACCCGGTCCAGCACCTCGGCCCGATCCTCGCCCACGGTCTCCAGGGCCAGGGAGTAGGGGAACAGGGGTCGCAGCCGCAGCCCAAAGGTGCGCTCGAACAGGGTACGAAACGTCTCGTTCGCCTTCTCGGCCGTGCTCCAGAACCACGCCTCCCGGCGATCCAAGTCCCAAACCATGTCGGTCCCCTGGACCGAGGGGATCACCCGCTCCAGGAGCTCCTTGCGCACAAGGGCGGCGATCTCGTCCCGCTCGGCCCGGGTCAGATCCTCACGGCCCGCCTTCAGCCGCCACTCGGCCTCGCGGCGTCGGCACTGGAGCTTGAAGTACTTCGAGGGGATCCGTTTGGTGTCCACCCGCAGGGTAAGGCAGATCGTGTTCCCTACCAACCAGCGGTCCAAGGGCAGCCCCGGTTCGAACCAGTCGTCCACCCCCACCCAGCCCGCCACCTGCTCGCGCTCGTCGTCGGGCGCGAAGTCCTGGAAGGCATGGGTCTGGATCGCCTCCTCGTACCGGTCGCGGAAGTCCGGGGGCACGTCCCCCATCACCCGGTACCGACGCATGCGGATCCCACCTGACAGCAGCCCCATCACGCCTCCTTTTCCTCGTATGCACCAGGGCCGACGCTTATACGCGCCGGCCCTTCGGGTGTCAACGCGCGAGCGGGAAAGAGAGCACGAGAAGGGGACTCCGGCACGGGTTGGAACGCTGCATCCGGATCGCCGCAAGGGGCGGCAGCGGGAACCCACGGGCGGCCGGCACCACGCTCCCCCCGGCCGGGGCACGATCGTTCTGTCAGGGGGAGGAACTCCCCGGGGAAGGGGAGGATCTCTCTTTCCAGAGCTCCGCACTCGCCCACAGCGTTCGTTCCTCGGTACCGGGGCGTCGGCCGTCTGCGCCCGCTTCCGCCGGAGGGGTCCACACCACGTTGACGAGGCGGACCATCCGACCCTCTGGGGCTCCGTTCACTTCCCCGAACAGATGCCCGTCCTCGGCCTGACGCATGCAAAACGCCCCCCCCGTTCCGGGCTGCCCGTTCCACCGAACCGCGGTCCTCGCCCAAGCCGCCTCGTCCCGCACCGTTGCCACCCACGTGTCGGAGATTCTTCAAAGGTCACCCAACGATAACCGCTATGTTCATTTGAAAGCATTACCTGTTCCCGCTCTACCTCAATTCC
>JAADGT010000234.1 GCA_013152215.1 Deltaproteobacteria bacterium | reverse complement strand
TCGGGGGCCACGATCTTTCCGGTCTGGCCCACCTGCAGGTCGTTTGGCAGGAGCCCCTCGTCCACCACGGCCCGGCTGGCGCCCAGGGCCGCGCCCAGGGCGTCGGCCAGCTGCTCGATCAGCTTCACGCCCTCGGCGTCCTTCACGCCCCGGCCGGCCGACACCACCACCTTGGCCTCGGTGAGCTCGGGCCGCTCGGACTTGGTGAGCTGGTACTCCACGAACTTGGCCTTCAGGCTGCCGGCGTCCACGTTGACCGGGGCCTCGGCCACGGCCGCGGCACCCGCGCCGGGGGCGGCCGCGTCAAAGGCCGTCTCCCGCACCGTGAGGCAGTGGATGGGCGTGTCGATCACCACCCGGGCGATGGCGTTGCCCGCGTACATGGGCCGCAGGTACACGATGCCCTCGTCGCCCTTCTCGAACCCGATCGCGTCGCTCACCATGCCGGCGTCCAGCAGGCCCGCCAGCCGGGGCATCAGGTCCTTGCCCGTGGTGGTGGCCGCCGCGAGCACCGCGGTGTATCCCTTTTCGTTCACCAGGTCCGCGGCAGCCTGGGCGTGGGCCTCGGCCGTGTAGTCGGCCACCGCCTCGGCCTCGCTCCACAGCACGTTGGCCGCGCCGAGGTCCTTGAGCTGCTCCGCGCCGGCCTGGGCGCCCTTGCCCAGCAGCAGGATGTCGAACTCGGTCCCCAGGAGCTCGGCCAGCTGCTTGGCCGCCGTCACCGCCGGAAAGGTGGCGTGCCGGACCTCCCCTTCGCGCATCTCCGCAATCAACAGAATCGCCATCGGTTCTCCTCCCTGGCCCTACAGGACCTTGGCCTCGTTGACCAGCTTGTCCACCAGTTCGTCCACGCTTGCGACCTTCTGCCCGGCCTTGCGCGGCGGCGGCTCGCTGAGCCCCAGCACGCGGGCCCGGTTCTTGGGCTCGGCGCCCAGGTCGGCGGGCGTGACCTTCTTCACCTCCTTCTTCTTGGCCTTCATGATGGCCGGGAGGCTCGCGTAGCGGGGCTGGTTCAGCCGCAGGTCCGCCGTGATCACGGCCGGCAGCTCCACCTCCTTCACCTCGAGGCCGCCGTCGATCTCCCGCTGGACCACGGCCTTGCCGTCCTGGAGCTCCACCTTGTAGGCGAAGCAGGCCTGGGCCAGGCCCAGCTTGGCCGCCAGCATCTGGGCCGCCTGGTTGTTGTCGGTGTCCACCGACTGCTTGCCCATGATCACCAGGTCGGGGTTCTCCTGCTTGAACACGGCGGCCAGGATGTCGGCGATGCCCGAGCTCTCGTAGCACTCGCCGCCCAGGTCCACCAGGTACGCCCGATGGGCGCCCAGGGCCAGGCCGGCCCGCAGGGTCTCCTCGTTCTCGGGGCCGCCGATCGACACCAGGAACACCTCGCCCCCGGACTTCTCGGTGATCCGGACCGCCTCTTCGATGGCGTACTCGTCGAAGGGGTTCACCAGAAAGTTCACGCCCTCGGTCTCGATCCCCGTGCCGTCCTTCTTGAGCCGGACCTTCACGTCGGGGTTCGGGACCCGCCGAACCGGCACCATGATCTTCATCGTCGTACCTCCTTTGGTCGGGTGGATGCCGTCAGTCCCTCAGCAGGGCCCGGGAGATGACCATGCGCTGGACCTCGCTCGTGCCCTCGTAGATCTCGGTGATCTTGGCGTCCCGGTAGTACCGCTCCACCGGGTACTCGTCGATGTAGCCGTAGCCGCCGAACACCTGCACCGCCTCCCGGGTGGCCTTCATGGCCACGTCCGAGGCGAACAGCTTGGCCATGGCCGCCTCGCGGCTGTAGTTCTTGAAGCCCTGGTCCTTCATCCACGCCGCCCGCCAGGTCAGGAGCCGGGCCGCGTCGATCTCGGTGGCCATGTCGGCCAGCTTCCACTGGATGGCCTGGAAGTTGGCGATGGGCTGTCCGAACTGCTGGCGCTCCTTGGCGTAGGCGATGGCCTGCTCCATGGCGCCCCGGGCGATGCCCACGGCCTGCGAGGCGATGCCGATCCGGCCGCCGTCCAGGGTCTGCATGGCGATCTTGAACCCCTCGCCGGGCTGGCCCAGCAGGTTCTCCTTGGGGATGCGGCAGTCCTCGAACACCAGCTCGGCCGTGGACGAGGCCCGGATGCCGAGCTTGTGCTCCTCCTTGGCCACCTTGTACCCGGGGGCGTCGGCCGGCACGATGAACGCCGACAGGCCCCGGTGCTTGGCCGAGCGGTCCGTCGAGGCGATCACCACGGCCACCCCGGCCTGGCCGCCGTTGGTGATGAAGATCTTCGTGCCGTTCAGGACCCACTCGTTGCCGTCGAGCACGGCCGTGGTGCGCACGGCGCCCGCGTCGGTGCCGGCCTGGGGCTCGGTCAGCCCCAGGCACCCCAACATCCGGCCCGAGGCCAGGGGCACCAGGTACTTCTTCTTCTGCTCCTCGGTCCCGAACCGGTAGATGGGGTCGCAGCACAGGCTGGAGTGGGCGCTCACCACCACGCCGGTCGAGGCGCACACCGCCGAGAGCTCCTCCACCACGATGGAGTAGCACCGGTAGTCCATGCCGCCGCCGCCGTACTGCTCGGGGATCGCCACGCCCATGAACCCGAGCTCGCCCATCTGCTTCACCAGCTCCATGCGGAACGTGGCGGTCTTGTCCATCTCGGCGGCGAGCGGGGCCACCTCCTCCTGGGCGAACCGGCGGGCCGTGTCCCGGACCAGGGTCTGTACGTCGTCCAGCTCGAAGTTCATCGGGGAAACTCCTCCGGAATCGAAAGGGGGGAAACCGGCCTCACCGGCCCTGGAACGCGGCCTTGCGCTTCTCCAGGAACGCCGCCATGCCCTCCTTCTGGTCCTCGGTGGCGAAGCACAGGCCGAACACGTCGCTCTCGAGCACGCAGGCGTTGTCCAGGTCCAGGTCCTGGCCCCGCTGCACGGCCTCCTTGGCCAGCCGCACCGCCACCGGCCCCTTGGACGCGACGGTCCGGGCCTGGGCCAGGGCCTCGTCCATCAGGGCGTCGGCCGGCACCACGTGGTTCACCAGCCCGATCTCCTTGGCCTCGGCCGCCTTCACCTGCCGGCCGGTGGTCACCAGCTCCATGGCCCGGGCCTTGCCCACGATCCGGGTGAGCCGCTGGGTGCCCCCGAACCCCGGCGTGACGCCCAGGTTCACCTCGGGCTGGCCGAACACGGCCTTCTCGCTCGCCACGATCCAGTCGCACGCCATGGCCAGCTCGCACCCCCCGCCCAGGCAGTACCCGTTGACCACCGCGATCACCGGCACCGGCAGGTCCTCCAGCCGGCGGAACACCTTCTGGCCCTTGAGGGCGAACGCCTTGGCCTCGGCCGCCGTGAGCGAGCGCATCTGGCTGATGTCGGCCCCGGCCACGAACGCCTTGTCGCCGGCGCCGGTGACCAGCAGGGCCCGGGCGCCGGGGTCGGCCTCCACCTCCCGCAGGGCCGCCTCGATCTCGTCGAGGGTCTCGGCGTTCAGGGCGTTCAGGGCCTTGGGACGGTTGATGGTCAGGCGGTAGATGCCGGGCTCCACCTGCTCCAGGATCACGTTCTCGTACGCCATGGCCGCCCTCCTCTACCCGGAGTAGTCGTAGAAACCCTTGCCGGTCTTCCGGCCCAGGGTGCCCGCGTCCACCATCTTCTTCAGCAGCGGGCAGGGCCGGTACTTGGAGTCGCCGAACCCCTCGTAGAGCACCTCCATGATCGACAGGCACACGTCCAGGCCGATCAGGTCGGCGAGCTCCAGGGGCCCCATGGGGTGGTTCATGCCCAGCTTCATCACGGTGTCGATGGCCTCGGGCGAGGCGACCCCCTCGTACAGGGTGAAGATGGCCTCGTTGATCATGGGCAGCAGGATCCGGTTCGACACGAACCCGGGGCTGTCGTTCACGCACACCGGCACCTTGCCCAGGTTCTTGGACAGCTCCTCCACCACCTGGTAGGTCTCGTCCGAGGTCTGCAGGCCCCGGATGATCTCGATCAGCTTCATGACCGGCACGGGGTTCATGAAGTGCATGCCGATCACCTTGCCCGGTCGGCCGGTGACCTTGCCGATCTTGGTGATGGAGATGGACGAGGTGTTGGAGGCGAGGATCGCCTCGGGCTTGGTGATGCGATCGAGGTCCTCGAAGATCTTGAGCTTGATGTCCAGGTTCTCGGTGGCCGCTTCCACGGCCACGTCCACGTCGGCCAGGGCCTCGAGGGACGTGGTGCCCTGGATCCGGCCCAGGATCTCGTCCTTCTGGGCCGCCTCCAGCTTGCCCTTGGACACCATGCGGTCCAGGTTCTTGGTGATGGCGGCGATGCCGCGTTGCACGAACTCGTCCGAGATGTCGCGCAGCACCACCGGGTATCCCGCGGCCGCGAACACCTGCGCGATGCCGTGGCCCATGGTGCCGGCCCCCAGGACCCCCACCTTCTTCACGTCGCTCACCTGCATGGCTCTCTCCTCCCTTCTCGATGCGCTCCGTCGGGTTGCGCGTCCCCTCGCTGCTTGGTTACCCCCGCTCCACCACCATGGCCACCGCCCCGCCGCCGCCCAGGCACAGGGTGGCGAGCCCCAGCCGGCCGCCCCGGGCCTGGAGGGCGTAGAGCAGGGTGGTCAGGATCCGGGCGCCGCTCGCTCCGATGGGATGGCCCAGGGCGATGGCGCCGCCGTTCACGTTGACCCGGTCCCAGTCCCAACCCAGCTCCTTGCCGTCGGCCAGGCACTGGGACGCGAACGCCTCGTTCGCCTCGATCAGGTCGAAGTCGCCGATGGCGTACCCGCCCTTGTCCATGACCTTGCGCACCGCGTCGATGGGCGCGAAGAACACGTCCTTGGGGTCCCGGTGGGCCGCCGCATAGTGACGGATCGTGGCGAGCACCGGCAACCCCTCCCGCTCGGCCAGCTCCCGGCTCGTCACCACCACCGCGCTGGCTCCGTCGGTCAGCCCCGGAGCGTTGCCGGCCGTGACCATGCCGCCCTTCTCGAAGGCCGGCCGCAGCTTGGCCAGGATCTCCACCGTGGTGCCCGGCTTCACCGGCTCGTCCGTGTCGAACCGCTTGGGGTCCCCTTTGCGCTGGGGGACCTCCACCGGCACGATCTCGTCGCGGAACGCGCCCGCTTCGATGGCCCGGCCCGCCTTGTGCTGGCTCTGGGCCGCGAACGCGTCCAGCTCCTCCCGGGTGAGCCCCGCCTCTCGGGCCGTGTACTCGGCCAGGTTCCCCATGTGCACGTCGTTGAACGCGCACCACAGGCCGTCGTGGACCATGGCGTCCTCGGTGGGGAAGTTGCCCATCCGCACCCCGCCCCGCAGGTTACGCTGGAGGTGGGGGGCGTTGGACATGCTCTCCATGCCGCCGGCCACCACCACGTCGGCATCCCCCAGGGCGACGGCCTGGGCGGCCAGCATCACGGCCTTCAGGCCCGATCCGCACACCTTGTTGATGGTGAACGCATTCACGGTCGAGGCCAACCCGCCTTTGAGGGCGGCCTGGCGCGCCGGGTTCTGCCCCACGCCGGCCTGGAGCACGTTCCCCATGATGCACTCGTCCACCCGGTCGGGGGAGAGGCCGGCACGCCGCACCGCCTCCTTCACCACCACCCCGCCCAGATCGGTCACCTTCAGTGGCTGGAGCGACCCGAGGTATCCCCCGATGGGGGTACGGCACGCGGAAACGATCACAACGTCGCGAACGGACATGATGGGCAACCTCCCGATCCGAAGATTACGGGCCTCACCTCTCAGTTTCGGTTGGCCTCGTACAACACCGCCAAGAACCGCGCCCGGTCTCCCACCCGGATGCGATGGGGGAGCTGGGCGTTGTAATACAGGCTGTCCCCGGGGCCCAGATCGAACCGCTGCCCCCCGTACTCCACCTGGATCCGCCCCTCCAGCACGTGCACGAACTCCTCGCCCTCGTACGGGAGCTCCTTGAGAGAGAATTCACAGGGCTCGTCGCACGAGAGGAGGATCGGGCTCATGCTGCGCCCCTCGTAGCCGTACGCCAGGTCCCGGTACGGCAGGGTGTGGGGCAGCTCGTTCCGGTACACCAGGGCCTCTTTTCCGGCCCGGGTCAGCACGTAGTCGGTGCGCTCCTCGGCCTCCTGGTGGAAGAAGTACCCGATCTTCACCCCCAGGGCCTCGGCAAAGTTCCACAGGGTGGAGATGGACGGCGACACCAGGTTGTTCTCCACCTGGCTCAACAGGGCCGGGCTGAACCCCGTTTTCGCCGCCAGGTCCTTGAGGGTCATCCCCCGCTGCAGGCGAAGCTCCTTAATCTTCCCCCCCAGATTGAGCTTCTCCAGGACCTCCTTCTTCATACGCCGTGTCCACCCCGCCCCGCTTAAGAGTTGCTGAACCGGATTCAGTCCTGCTAAAGGCGGCCGTCAACCTAGAGCAAACGAACCCTATGGGTCAAGAGGTTTTGTGGCCATCCCGCGGACGGGCGGCCCCACGGACCGCCGCCTCGCCGACCCGCCAAACGAACCGCAGAAAAATCAAACGAAAACGGACCCCAGCGTCAAACCTTTTCCTTTTCATTCCAGAGCGTTATCCACCCACCGCGCGACACCGTGAACAGAGATTCAAGCCCAAGAGCTTCCATCGGCGAGAAAAAAACTTCGTTTGCCTCTTCGCGTCGGGGCCGGAGCCCCTTGCCCATACGCGGGGGGTGGACAAAAATGAATACAGGCAGGGGCATGATACCGAGTTGCGTTCGAACCGAGAGCCCTCGGCGGGCGGGGCAAAGGGACCCGCCTCCGGCCGGGCGCGAAGCCGGACATTGAGATCCGTCGCGCAGGCACGGGACGGGGGGGTCCAATGGATGGGAACGCAACTTGGCATGAAACCGGGTCACGATCCGATGCGGCCCGGCCGATCCGTGATATGGGGCGGAAACGCCCGATGCAAGACCGAAGGGGAGGCAAAGGAGTGGAAGGCCATGAAGGTATCGGTGAACACGGTGCTTCGGTACAGCGAAGCCCTCGACCGATTCGTGAGGGTACGCTCCTTCACCGAGACGGAGACCCAACGGCTGCTGGGCGGGGCCCGGTTCCGGAACCGGGATGAGTACGTGAGGTTCCTCCTGGGCCTGTGCATCCCGGAGTTTCCGGCCGAGATCCTTCCCCACCTCCTGGAACGCGGGCCTGAGGGGGAGGAGCGGCGCCGAATCGAAGACGCCCTGTACCAGCTGTGCGTGGACGTGAACCCCCACCTCGACATCACGCGGGTCTCGGTGCCCGTGACCGAGGGGGAGGCGGAGACCCACCTCTACCTGGTGGAGCCCCGGCAGGAGGAGGCGCCGGGCGAAGCAGACCGGGTGCTCCGGCTGGAGGAGCTCCTGGAGCGGCAGGTGGTGGGGCAGCGCGAGGCCGTGGAGAAGCTGGCCAGGGTGCTGCGCCGCGCCGCGGCAGGCCTGAAGGATCCGGACCGGCCCGTGGGCAGCTTCTTCTTCCTTGGGCAGACCGGGGTGGGCAAGACCGAGCTCGCCAAGGCCCTGGTTCGGGTGCTGTACCCGGGCGAGGACCGGCTCGTACGGGTGGACTGCAGTGAGTACGCCCAGTCCCACGAGTACGCGAAGCTCATTGGGGCGCCTCCGGGGTACATCGGCCACGGCGAGGGGGGCTACCTGACCGACGCGGTGATGGCCCGGGGGCCGTGCGTGGTCCTGTTCGACGAGATCGAGAAGGCCCACCCCAAGCTCCACCAGCTCCTCCTGCAGGTGCTCGACGAGGGCATCCTGACCGACAGCAAGGGCCGGAAGGTCTCGTTTCGGGACGCCGTCATCATCATGACCAGCAACGTGGGTACCCGGGAGGTGGAGGAGCTCGACCGGCGGGCGGGCTTCGGCGTGTGCACCGGCTGCGAGGAGGTGGAAAGCGAGAGCCTCAAGGCGCTGCGGGCGGAGTTTCCCCCTGAGTTCGTGAACCGCATCGACGAGGTCATCGTGTTCCGGCCCTTGAGCCGGGAGGCCAGCCTGAAGATCTGCGAGCTCATCCTCAAGGAGGTGGAGGGGTACCTGGAGCCCCGGCGGCTCGCCATCGACTTCGACCCGGAGGTGAAGGAGTTCCTCGTGGAGGAAGGGACCGACCCGCGGTACGGGGCCCGACCGCTCCGGCGCACCATCCGGCGCCACGTGCTCGACCCCCTGGCCACGGAGCTCCTTTCGGGCAAGTTCCGCCCCCCGGCGCGTATCCGCACCCACCTACGGCGGCGGAAGGTGTGGTTCGAAGCGGCGTAAAAAGGTGCAAGAGTCCCCTGAAAAAGTTTTTCGGGGCCCTTGACACACTAGGGACGGGGGAGCATAGTTTCTCCGTCCACCAACGGAAAATCGGTTGGGGAAGTCGGGATCGCGATTGCTCTTTGCCCCCCCGGAGAGCTGCCCCCGGCTTCCCCTTTTGTTTTTCCTCTTCAGCCTCGCGACATTTTTGTTCCACACGACCCCTTTCTGTCACACATTTGTCACAGCCACCCCTGTTCCCTCCTCCTCGGCCGCCCAGCCCCCAGACGGAGCCCCCGGTTTTCCCGCCCTTTCGCCCCGGGCATGCGCCTTGCTTCGTGCCCCTCCCCCTGCCAACCCCTGTCGCACCGAAGCAAGGAGGAACCGATGCGTCTCATCCGCCCCATCCGGGCCGTTGCCCCGGCCCTTGCCTTGCCCCTCCTCGCCGGCCCGGCGTGGGCCGGAACCGGCCCCAACCCCGGCGACACCGCCTGGCTCCTGGTGAGCTCCGCCCTGGTGCTCCTGATGCTTCCCGGTCTCGCCCTCTTCTACGGGGGGATGGTCCGGGCCAAGAACATCCTCTCCACCCTGATGCTCAGCTTCATCGCCATGGGCGTGATCGCAGTCCAGTGGGTCGCAGCCGGGTACTCCCTGTCGTTCGGCGGCGCCCCCGGGCCCTGGATCGGGGGCCTGGACCGGTTGTTCCTCTCGGGGCTCACCCCGGAGACCCTGTCCGGCACGGTGCCCACCCTGGCCTTTGTCGTGTTCCAAGGAATGTTCGCCATCATCACACCGGCCCTCATCAGCGGGGCCCTGGTCGAACGGGTCAAGTTCGGCGCCTACACCCTGTTCATCGTGCTGTGGGCGTTTCTGGTGTACGACCCCCTCGCCCACTGGGTGTGGGGCGAGGGCGGGTGGCTGCTCGAGATGGGCGCCCTGGACTTCGCCGGCGGAACCGTGGTGCACATCTCGTCGGGCGTGTCGGCCCTGGCCGCGATCCTCGTGCTCGGCAAGCGCCGCGGATACCCCACCGAGCGGTTCATCCCCCACAACCTGACCATGACCCTGCTGGGGGCCGGGCTCCTGTGGTTCGGCTGGTTCGGGTTCAACGCGGGCAGCGCCTTGGCGGCCAACGGCACCGCGGTGCTGGCCTTCGTGTCCACCAACACGGCCGCCGCCGCGGGCATGCTCGGGTGGCTCGCAGCCGAGCGGGCCCGATTCGGCAAGCCCAGCGCCCTGGGTGCCGCCTCGGGCCTGGTGGCCGGGCTGGTCGCCATCACCCCCGGGGCGGGGTTCATCACGCCGGGCTGGGCCATCGTGGTGGGAGGGCTGGCCGGGTTCATCTGCTTCCGGGCCGTGTGCCTCAAGGAGCGGTTCGGCTACGACGACGCCCTGGACGTGCTCGGGGTCCACGGCGTGGGCGGCGCCTGGGGAGCCCTGGCGACCGGCATCTTCGCCACCGTGGGTGCGGGCAGCCTGATCACCGGCGACGTGCGGCAGTTCGGGGTCCAGGTGGTCGGGGTGGTCGCGGCCGCGGTCTACGCGTTCGTCGTGACCTGGGTGTTGTGCCGCGTGTTGGACGCCACCATCGGCCTACGGGTCAGCCCCGAGGATGAACTCGTGGGCCTGGACCAGACGGCCCACGGCGAGGTGGGTTACTCCCTGTGACGGCTCCCCTGTCCGCCTGGAAGGGCCGCCTGGCCGAAGCCAGGCACCGGCTTGCCTCGGGCCTGGTGGCCGGGCTGCGCCCGGCTCGTGGACGAGCTGGTGCTCGAGCTGGCCCGGGCCGCCGGATGGGACGGGCCGGGGCGGGCCGTGGTGGCGCTGGGGGGATACGGCCGGGGGGAGATGGCCCCGCGCAGCGACGTGGACCTGCTGTTCCTCGCGGGCCGAGCCGGCTCCGCGCCGGAGGTCGAGCCCGTGCTGTACCCCCTGTGGGACCTCGGGCTCGACGTGGGGCACGCCCTGCGCACCCCGGCCGACTGCCGGGACGTGGCCCGCCAGGACCTGACCGCGGCCACGGCGCTGCTGGATGCGCGCCTGCTCCTGGGGGACCCCGACCTGTTCGAGCGTGCCCTCAGGCGGGCGGGGGCGAAGCCCCGCCCGTCCCGGCGGACCCGGGCCTGGGCACGGGCCATCCTCGAAGACGTGGAGGCCCGGCGGAAGAGGTTCGGGGAGATCTCCCACCTGCTCGAACCCCACGTGAAGGAGGGTTGGGGCGGGCTGCGGGACCTGCAGGCCGCCCGTTGGGTGCTGGCGTGCCTGGGGCTCGACCCCGAGCGGGAGATCGCCCGACTTCCCCGGGGCCCCCAGGCCCTGGAGGGGGCGCGCCTCCTCGAGCGGGTCCGGGCAGCCCTCCACGGCGTCGCCGGCCGCAAGACCGACCACCTCACCTTTGAACACCACGAGGCCGTGGCGCGGACGGTCGTGCCGGGAAAACGCCCCGAGGAGCTCTTTGCCCGGCTCCACCGGGCGGCCCGCGACATTGCGGCGCTGTGGCAAGCCGTGGCCGACGGGTTCCCCCATCCCCCCCGCGCCGCCGCGGCCGTGG
>JAADGT010000140.1 GCA_013152215.1 Deltaproteobacteria bacterium | reverse complement strand
CCGGGGGCGGCTCCCACGCTCGCTGGGTTATGAATCGGTCCTCACGTAATAGACGTGACGCAGGTGTCTTCGGGCCGTGAAACGCTGGGTCACGCCGGTGAGGAACTCCGAGGCCCCGATCAGGAGCGCTCCCCACGGCTCCAGGGAGTCGGCCATCCGTTCGTAGAGGTCCTTGCGGTCCTCCGGCTTGAAGTAGATGGCCACGTTGCGGCAGAGGATGATGTCGAACCGGCCCAGGAACCCGAACGGCTCCAGCAGGTTGAGCTTCTTGAACTGGCACAGCGCCCGGATCTCGTCCGAGATCTTCCAGGTGGAGTGCCCCACCTTTTGGAAGTACCGGTCGCGGATTCCAGGGGGCAAACCGCGCTCCACCTCGAAGGCGCTGTACTTGCCGGCGCTCGCCCGCCCCACCGCCGCGCTGGAGATGTCGGTCCCCAGGATCTTCACAGACACCCCCGGGGCGTGCTGGAGCACCTCGTGGCACACGATGGCCACGCTGTACACCTCCTGCCCGAACGAGCACGCGGCGCTCCAGATCCGGATGGTAGGTCTCAGCCCCCCCACCGCGCCGGAGGTCTTCCGGTCGATCAGATCGGGCAACAGCTTGTAGCGCAGAAGGTCGAACGGCCCGGTGTCCCGGAAGAAGAGGGTCTCGTTCGTGGTCATGGCGTCCACGAACCGGTGGACCAGGCTCTTGCTCCGGTCCTGCTTGAGGCGGTACAGAAACTCGCTGTAGGACGCGCACCCGAGTTCCTCGAGCATGTGCCCCAGACGCGTCTCGACCAGATACGCTTTCCCGGGGTCCAGGTGGATCCCGGACACCTCGTAGAGGTACTGGGCCAACACCTGGAACTCAGAGGGGGTCAGGCGGGGCTTTGCCGCCTTTGCGGCCTCGGCCCCCATCATGCCTTCTCTCCGGACGCCCAACGGGCCTCTCCAGGCTCTGCCGCGGCCACGATGGCGTCGGCCAGCCGATCCAGGGGCACCACCCGGTCCACCACCCCGGCCTCCACGGCACACCCCGGCATCCCCCACACCACCGACGTGGCTTCGTCCTGAACGAGGGTCCGGCAACCGTTTCTCTTCATCCGTTCCAGCCCCTCCGTGCCGTCCCGACCCATGCCGGTCATCACCACGCCTACGGCCCTCCCGGCGAAGTGGTGGGCCACCGACCGGAACAGGTAGTCCACGCTGGGCCGCACGGCGTGCTCGGGCGGGTCCCGCGTCAGGCGAACGATCCGGCTGAGGCCGTCCACCCCGGCCACCACCTTCATGTGGAGGCCGCCCGGCGCGATCAGGATCCGTCCGGGTTCCAAAGGCTCGCCGTCTCGGGCCTCTCTCACCTCCAGGGGGCACTTCCGGTCCAGGCTCTCGGCCAGCGATGCCGTGAACATCGGGGGCATGTGCTGGACCACCAGCACCGGCGCCCGGAACCCCTTCGGGATCCCCGGCAGGAGACGCCCCAGGGCGTTCGGGCCTCCGGTGGACACCCCGATGGCCACCACGTCGGCTCCCTCCCAACGGGCGGGCGCCCGAACGGGGGCCACCCGGGGCGAGGCCCGTTTCGCCGGCCGGGGAGCGGCTCGTGCCCGCAGGGCGCGGCGGGCACGGAACGCCTCGATTCGGCGCTTCAGCTCCTGGACCAGAACCGCCCGGTTGACCTTGGCAGAGGCCTCCTGGGGCTTGGGCACGAAGTCGAAAGCCCCCAGCTCCAGTGCCTGCATGGTGAGCGCCCCCCCCCGCTGGGTCAGGGTGCTCACCATGATCGCCGCCGTGTCGGGGCAGGTCTCGGGCAGCCGCCGCAGCACCTCGAGCCCATCCATGACCGGCATTTCCAGGTCCAAGGTCATGAGGTCGGGCCGCAGGTTCTGGGCCTTGGCCAGGGCGATCTTTCCGTTGGCCGCGGTGCCCACCACCTTGACCCCTGGGATGGTCTCCAGGGCCTCGGTCACCAATTTGCGGTAGACGATGGTGTCGTCCACCACAAGGACCCGGATCGGCGGATCGGTCGCGATCACGCCTCCTCTCCCAGCACCGCATCCACATCAAGGATCCCCACCAGGGAGTCGTCCGTGCGCAACACCCCCTGGAACGCCGAGCCTCGGATTCCTCCCAGGTTTGCGGGGGCCGGCGCCACCGTGTGGGGATCCACGTCCACCACGTCGGCGATCCGATCGACCAGCAGCCCCACCGGCTCCCCTTGGGACTGGACGATCACGTTGCGGGTCTCATCCGTGAACCGGGTGCTCCCGAGTCCCAGCTTGGCCGCCAGGTCCACGACCGTCACCACGCGCCCCCGCAGGTTCATCACCCCGAGCACGTGCGGCGGGGACAACGGCACGGGGGTTGCGTCCACCTGCCGGTTGATCTCCTGCACGCAACGGATGTCGACGCCGCACAGGGCCTCGCCGATCCAGAAGGTGCACACCTGGTCCGGTGTTCTCTTTTCCTGTTCCGCCATGGAATGGCCTCCTTGAGCCCAGCCTCACACCTTGAACCTGGCCATCATCTCCTGGAGGCTGCCCGCCAACCGGCTCAGGTCCTCTGCCGCGGCCTGGACCTGGCTCGTGGAGTTCGACATCTCGCTGGCCGCCTGGTTCACGTCCGCGACCTCCCGCGCGATGTCCCGGCTCACCTCAGAGGTCTGCGCCACGTTCGTGTTCACCTCTTCCACCCCCTGCGCCGCCTGGGTCACATTGTCCGCGATCTCCCGCGTCGTGGACGACTGCTCCTCCACCGCGGCCGCGATCGTCGTCACGATCTCGTTCACCTCTTCGATCACCCGGGTGATCTCCGCGATCTCCGTCACCGTGGCCGACGTGGAGCCCTGGATCCCCTCCACCCGCTCCCGGATCTCCCCGGTCGCGGCCGCCGTCTGCCTCGCCAGCTCCTTGATCTCGTTGGCCACCACCGCGAACCCCTTGCCGGCCTCGCCCGCCCGGGCCGCCTCGATCGTGGCGTTCAGGGCCAGCAGCTTCGTCTGCTCGCTGATCTCGTTGATCGTCTCCGTCACCTTGCCGATCAGCTGGGCCGCCTTGCCCAGCTCGTCCACCTTCTCGCTGGCGCTCCTTGCGACCGACACTGCCTGCGCCGTCACGCTGCTCGCCTTTTCGGTGTTCTGGGCGATCTCCCGGATCGTGGAGGTCATCTGCTCCACCGCCGTGGAGATCACCCCCAGGTTGGTGGTGGCCTGCTCCATGGCCGCCGCCACGTTGGCCATGTTGGAGCTCATCTCCTCGGCCGCGGCCGCCACCGTGTTGGATCGGGCGAACATGTCGTCCGCTCCCTGCGACATGTGGGCCGCCAGCTCGTTGAGCCCCTGGGACGAACGGCCCACCACCTCGGCGTTCTCCTTCACCTCCCGGATCATCTCCTGCATCTTTCCGACGAACGTGTTGAACCACCGGGACATCTCGCCGAGCTCGTCCTTGCTCTGGATCTCAAGCCGTTTGGTGAGGTCGCCCTCTCCCTCGGCCACGTCCTTGAGCATGGCCGTGGTATTTCGGATGGGCTGCGAGAACCTCCGGGCGAGCACGAAGGTCAGCACCCCCGCGATCACCGTCACCAGCGCGATAGCCCCCACTTGGGTCCAGATCGACCTGTGGATCCGGTCCTCGATCCGCCGGCTGACCGCGGCCACCTCGGCCTCCACGTCATCCACGTACACGCCGGTGCCGATGACCCACCCCCACGGCTCGAACAGCTTCACGTACGACAGCTTTTCAACCGGCTCGTCACTCCCCGGCTTGGGCCAGTAGTACGGAACGTACCCCTCCCCATTTTCGCGGCAGACCTTTACGAACTCCCGGAAGATGTACGTTCCCTTTTTGTCCTTGAGACCGGACAGATCCTTTCCGTTCAGCGACGGTTTGATGGGGTGCATCAGCACCACCGAGTTCATGTCGTTGACCCAGAAGTAGTCGGTCCCGTCCTTCCCGTACCGCATGTCCGCGATGACCCGAAGAAGGTCCTGCTGGATCTCCTCCTCGGCCGCCTCCAGGTACACGCCGGTCCCGATGATCCAGCCCCAAGGTTTGAACAGCTTCACGTACGACAGCTTGGGCACCGGCTGGTCGCTGCCCGGTTTGGGCCACATGTAGTCCACGAACCCGGCCCCGTCCGGCGAGGACTGGCACGTTTTCACGAACTCCACGAACAGCTTCTTGCCGTTCACGTCCTGGAGATTCGACAGATTCTTGCCGTCGAGCTGGGGCTTGATGGGGTGCATGATCATCATGTAGTTGACGTCGTTGATCCAGAAGTACCCCGACTCCCCATACCGGAGCCCCTTGACCACGGCCTTGGCCTTTTCCTTCTTCTGGGCCTCGTCCAGGTTGGGATCGTTGTACACCGACTCGATGGCCGTGTACGCCGTGTCCACGAGCTCCTGGAGCCGATCCCGGTACAGCTCGGCAATCTTCTCCGGATCCTTCGCGTCTTGATACGCTTGGCGGACCACGGCCTCCACGCCCCGCACCAAGTCTTTGAGCTTTTCCTTCTTCCCCTCCATCATCCGTTCCCGGACCTCCTGGATCTCGGTCTGACCGCTCTCCCGGATGGCCATGCAGGTGGTGATCGCCGTAATGGCCCCCAACGCCACCACCCCCGAGACCGCCAGCACTGTCATCTTTCCCGCGATGTTCATGTCGATTCTCCTGGTTGCGTTGTTTCCGTGAACCTGGAACCTGGGTCTACACCTGGAACCGGGCCACCAGCCTCGAGAGGCTCCGGGCCGTCTCCACCAACTGCTCCATCTGCTCCCGCACACCGTCGGCCTCCCGGCTGGCCCGGCCCACGGCCTCAGCCACGCCGGACAGCTCCTGGGACACCTCCCGGGAGCGGTCCGTGACCCCCGTGACCTGCCGGGCCGAGGCGTCCAGCTCGCCGGCCGCATCGCCCACCCCCTCGGCGATGTGCTTTGTGGTGACCGACTGCTCCTCCACTGCCGCGGCGATCCCTGAGACCACCTCCTCCACCTGGGCGATCCCCTGGGCCACCGACTCGATGTCGGCGCTGGTGGCCTGGGTGGATCCCACGATGGCGTCGATCCGCTCGCGGATCTGCTCGGTGGCCTCCGCGGTCTGCCGCGCCAGCTCCTTGATCTCGTTGGCCACCACGGCAAACCCCTTGCCCGACTCCCCGGCCCGGGCCGCCTCGATGGTGGCGTTCAGAGCGAGCAGCCGGGTCTGCTCGCTGATCTCGTTGATCGTTTGGGTGACCGCGGCGATCCGGTCGGCCGCCTCGGTGAGGTTCGCCACCCGCTCCGTGGCCTGGCGGGCCTGGGCCACGGCCCCGGTCGTGGTCTGGCGGGCCGTCTCGGTGCTCTTGGCGATCTCCCCGATGGTGTCCGCCATCTGCCGGGTGGCCTCGGCCACGTCGGCGAGGGTGGAGTTCGCCGAGTTCACCCGACCGTCCACCTCCTCCAGCGCCGTGGCCAGCTCCCCCGTTCCCTCGGCCATGGCGCCGGTCTCCTGAGCGGACCGGCCCACCGCGTCGGCGATCTGGCCCACCGAGCCCGACGCCCCTTCCGACACCTCCGCCACCTGCTGGGAGGCGGCCTTCACCCCCTCGACCACCACCCGGACCTTGTCGAGGAATAGGTTGAACCAGTGGGCCATGCGGCCGAATTCGTCGACCTCGTACGACCGGGCCTTGGCGTACACGGGGCACTCACGGCAGTCGGAGACCTTTCCCTCCAACACCTCGTGGCACCGCACGTTCTCCTTCAGGGGCTGCATGGTGCCCGAGTGACTCCAGCAGGGATCGTCCACCCCATACGAGGGGCAGTCCTCGGCACCGCAGTTCCATATCTCGGAGCACACCGGCACCCGGTAGGGCAGCCTTCGGGTGAGGTCGCCCTCGCCCTCTGCCATGTCCTTCAGGATGTCCACGGTTCGGTTCAGGGCCCGGATGGTTCCGGTGCCCAGCCACAGCAGGACGCCGAGGAGCACCGTCCCCACCACCACCGCCCCGGCCGCGGTGCTCATCCGGGTGCGGCGCGCCGACGCCTCGGCCTCGGCGCGGGCCGTCGTGACCAGGCTCGCCACCGCCTCTTTGGCCTGCCGGGCCCGAGCCTTCACCTCTTCCAGGGACCGACCGATGGCCTCCTCGGCCTGCCACACCCCCACCGCCTCGTTCGCCAACCGGTTGAACGCATCCCGGTACCGCGCCACGGTCTCCCCGAGGGTCTCCGAGGAGTTACCCTTGTAGTCCTCCATTTTCTGGTCCTGAAGCTTGGAGATCAGACCGTCCAGGTCCTCCCCGAACTTCTGGATGAGAGCGGGGTCCCGGTGCAGGAACAGGTTCTTTGCGTCTTCCCGGCACGGCACCAGCGCCTCCCGCAGGTACGAGAACCACCGCACCCTCTCGGCCAGCTCCTCCTCCACGGCCGAAAACTCCTTTCGGGTGCCTTCTTCCGGGCTAAACCCCAACTGCTCCATCCCATCGGCCCATCCGGTCAGGTCGTCGGCCAGCCGGTCCACGGCCTCGGCCAGACCCGACAGGGCCGAGGCCAGCGGCCCCTCGGAGCCCTCGGCCACCGTCTCCAGCTCGGCCCGGACTCCGTCCCTCACCTCGGTCACGCTGCTGCGGAACGACTGGATCTTTTCGGAGGTCATGTGGGTGACCTCCGAGGCGATCCGCAGTGCGGCGATCTCGGCGTCTGCCACCGCCCGGAGGGCCTCGGTCGCCCCCCCCACCTGGCGCACCCGCGCCCCCACCGCGGTGAGCCCCACAGAGGCCACGACCGTGATGCCCGCCATGCCCACGACCGCCACCCCCACCGACACCCACACCTTCTGACGAAACGAGAGGCGCCACCTCATGCGTATTCCTCCGTGCGCAGAATCCGGGCCAGGCTGGCCAGGAGCTCTTCCCGATCGAGCTTCACCTGGTAATCGGTCACGCCGGCCTCCTGCCCTCTTGCGATGTCCTCGTCCTCCGCCAACGTCGTCAGGGCCACCACCGGAAGGTCCCGGAACCGCTCGTCGGCCCGGATCTTCCGGGTCAGGGCCAGGCCGTCCATGTGGGGCATCTCGATGTCCGTGACCACGGCATCGATTCTCTCCCCTTCCCGGCACAGGATCTCCCACGCCTCTTGGCCGTCTTCCGCCTCAAGCACGGTATAACCGGCCTCACGGAAGAACCCGGCCACCTGGCCCCGGAAGAAGGCGGAGTCCTCCGCCAAGAGGAGGGTGGCTCCCTCCCGCGCCTCGGTTTCCTCGGCCTCGTACGCCTGGAACCAATCGGGGTAGGAGCGGCGGGCGACGTCCACCACGTCCACCACCAGCACGGTCTCGCCCTCAATCCCCGTGGAGCCGCCGATGCCAGGCTGCACGAGGGTCTCCCGATCCACCTCGATGCGTCCCTGGTACGCGTCCACCGGACCCGTGGCCAACAGCCCCGCGGACCGCCCCGGGAGCCTCACCACGAGCACCACCGGTTCGGCGTCCTCGTCGGGCACCCCCACCTGCGCCACGTCGTCCAGGGCCAGCAGGGGGAGGATACCGCCCTTGTACTGCAGCACTCGGCGTCCGCCGACCACCGCGATATCGTCGCGCTTCACCCGCTCGATCCGTTGCACGACATCCAAGGGCAGGGCGAAGCGCTCGGTTGGGGCGTACCGGAAGAGGAGCAGGTGCTCCTCGCCCGCAGCCCGACGCAGGGCCCGCTGCTTCACCTCCGCCGCCCGGGCCGACCCCTCCACGCTCGTGAGCTGAGCCAGGCGGGCCAGCCCTGGGACGTCGAGGATCAACGCCACCCGCCCGTTTCCCATGATGGTCGCCCCGGCATAGCAGCCGCAGCCTTTCAGGTGCCGCCCCAGGGGTTTCACCACGATCTCCTCGGCATCCAGGAGCTCGTCCACGACCAGGCCGTACTGGAACGCGCCGGCGTTGGCTACCACGATGTTCACGGCGCTCGAGCTCCGGCGATCCGGTCCCCCGCGCCGGTCCTCGTGTTGCGACGCCGCCGCGTCCGGATCCGTCCCCGGATCGTCCAGCGAGAGGCGCCGCCCCCTTCGGTCGGCCAGGGACCGACGCCGGTCCTCCCGCTCCTCGCCCGTGGCCGGGTCCCGGTACTTGGGAGACACCCTGAGCACGTCCGCCAACCGCACCAGGGGCAGCAGCCGGTCCCGCAGCCGGACCACCTCGGCGTCCCCAACGATCTCAATGCGCTCCTTCACCTGGGACGCCGGGATGCGCAGCAGCTCGTCCATGTTGACCTGGGGAATGGCGAAGGCCTGCCCCCCCGCCGCCACGATCTGGCTCGGGATGATGGCCAGGGTCAGGGGGAGCTTGATCCGGACGGTGGTTCCCTGACCCGGCCTCGAGTCGATGTCCACCACCCCGCCGAGCTTGTCGAGGTTGGTCTTCACGACGTCCATTCCGACCCCCCGGCCGGACACGTCCGTGACCTCCTCGGCGGTGGAGAAGCCGGGCAGGAAGATCAGCCCCACCTTCTCCTTCTCGGACATGGCCCGGGCCTGCTCCGCCCCCAGCAGCCCCTTTTCGATCGCCTTGGCAACGATCTTCTCCGCATCGATCCCCCGCCCGTCGTCCGAGATCTCGATGTTCACGTGACCGGCCTCGTGGAAGGCCCTCAGGGAGACCCGACCCTTCGCCGGCTTTCCGGCAGCCAGCCGCTCGCTCGGGGGCTCCAGCCCGTGGTCCACCGCGTTTCGGACCAGGTGCGTCAGGGGGTCGTTGAGGCCCTCGATGATGGTCTTGTCCAGCTCCACCTCGTTGCCCTCGACCTCCAGCTCCACCTCTTTGCCCAGCTTCCGGGCCAGATCGCGCACCACCCGGGGAAACTTCCCGAAGATCTTGCCCACCGGCTGCATCCGGGTGAGCATGATCGTCTCCTGGAGCTCGGAGGTGATCAGGTCGATCCGCTGTGCGATCCGGTCCACGCCGGGGGCGCCGGACGTGACGGCCTGCAGAAGCTGGTTGCGGCTCAACACCAGCTCCCCCGCCAGGGTCATCAGGTTCTCGAGCAGGCTCACGTGAACGCGGATGCTGGTCTCGGCGGGTTTTCCCTGGTCCTTGGAATGTACGGGGGCAGCTTGGTTGGCGGACGCTGGCCCCGGCTTGGGGGGGTGAGGAGGCTCCTGAGTCGCGGGGCGAGGTTCCGGACCGGGCGCAGCCGTGGCCGCGGGGGTGGCGACCAATGTGGCGGGTTCCTCCTCGGACGCCAGCGGCTCGGGCGGAGCGTCCCGGAAGTTCGCCTCCCCCAGCACGTGGATCCGCTCGTCCGGCAGGTCGAACACGCCCGACGCGATGTCGGTTCCGACGATCGTGGCGTAGAGGACCAGGAACGGGATCGTCCGGGGCAGGGCTTCCGAGTCCAGACCGCCGACCACCCCCAGGTCCACCTTGGCGTCCAGGATCACCCCCCCGTCTTCCAGCTCCTGAAGCACCGTAAGAGGGGAGCGACCCCGCCGCTGAACGTCGTGGATCAGGTCGTATTCGAACACGTAGAGGTTCTTCCCGCCTTTGACCGCCTGTTCCAGCTCGAACCGGCTGACCGTGAACACCGGGCCGTGGCTGTCGAGGACCACCTGCACCCGCTCAGACACGGAAGGCTTGCGCTCCTCGGGCACGTTGGCTGTGGTCAGACCCTCCAGGGCCACCACCAGTTCCGACACGTCCGCGTCGCGCCCCGCGTCCACGTCTTGCAGCAGATCCCTTAGGCGGTCGAACCCCTGGAGGAGCAAGTTGATCACGTCGGGGTTGGGGACCAGCTCCTTGCTCCGGAACAGCCCGAGGACGTTCTCCAGCTTGTGGGCCAGCTGGTTGATGGCCGTGAGCCCCAGGAACCCGGCACCGCCCTTGATGGAGTGGGCCGCCCGGAACACCTTGTTCACCAGCTCCTCGTCGGCGCCGGCACCGGCCTGCTCGATGGCCAGAAGGTCGGACTCGATGTCCTCCAGGTGGTCCAGGGACTCCTCCACGTACATCTGCAAGGTTTCGTCGTCGAGGATCGTCATCTCGCTCCCCATGTTGGTGGAATCCCTCAACCGGAACCGTCCGGCCCCTGCTCCAGCGCCAGGTGTCGGTCGAGCCGCATCGATTTCAGAAGCCGCGCCACGTCCGGGCTCGTGCCCACCACCCGCACCCGGCCTCCCTTGGGGGTAACCGTGTTGTGGGTGGCGATCAGCAGCCCGATGCCCAGCGAGTCGATCTGGTCCGTCCCTTCCAGATCGAACACCACCTCCACCGCCCCGGACCGGACGGCCTCGAGCAGGCGGGGCTTCAGCTCCTCGGCCGCCGAGGCCACCAGCCCCGGCTCCGGTCGCACCCTCACCACGCTTTTCCCTTGCTCGATCACGCTCATTCCATCACCTCCGTTGCAGGTCCGCCGGTTCGGGCCGGCAGACGATCCGGATCTCGTTCCCCCGCCCGTTGAACTCCACCTCGTCCCCGTAAAGCCGAATCAAGGCGATCCCACGGCCCGCGGACACTGTGGGCACCGGCACCTTCGCCAGGTGGGGCTTCCAATCGAACCCCGGTCCGTCGTCCGCCACCCGGGCCTCCCACCGCTCGGGGCCCACCGTCACCTCCACCTCGACCTCCGACCCTCCTCCCCGGTGGCAGCCGTGGCGCACGGCGTTGACCAGCGCCTCACGCAACGCCAAGCGGAACCCGAAGCTGGCCCTCCGGCATGCTTCCGTCACCAACAAGGCCTCCACCGCCTCCACTACCCGGTCTACTGCCCGGTAGTCGGGGGCGATCCGCGCCTGGAACCGACGGGTCCCCCCCCGGTCGACCATGCCTACACCTCCACGCCCAACAGCACGATGTCGTCCGCCTGCCCGCTTCCCTCCCCGACCAGCCGCGACACGATCTCGGCCACGGCCAGCTCCACCGGGTAGGACCTCACCTCCTCGGCCACTGCCTCCAGGATGCCCGCCACCCGCGGCCGTTCGCCCACGGACTGGGCCACCGCCTCCAACAGCCCGTCGCTGAAGGCGTACAACCGCGATCCGGGGGGTGCCGGCACCCTGAGCTCCGGCGTGTCGATCCGGGGGTACACCCCCAACACGTCGCCCTGGGCCTCGAGGAACCGGGGCGATCCGTTCAACGGGACCCACAAGGGAGAGGGGTGTCCTGCAGAGGCCAGGGTGAGGAGCCCCCGAACCACGTCCACCCGGGCGAACAGGGCCGTCACGTAGCGTCCCTCTCCCAGCACCGGTCGCAGCCCCTCGTTGAGGACCCCCAACACCGACGCGGGGTGGGCGTCCCGAGTGACCGACAGTGTGGTCAGGCTCTTCAGGGCGCCGGTCACGTAGGAGGCCCCCAGGTCGTGGCCCACGGTGTCCGCCACCAGCACCCCGAACGACCCGTGGGCCAAGGGGATCACGTCGTAGAAGTCGCCTCCGGCCTCGAGGGCGGGCGCGTAGACCACGCCGAACCGCACCCCGGGCACCTGGCCCGGGCGGGGAAGGAGCCGTTGCTGAGCCACGGTGAGAGAATGGGTTTTGCGGCTTTCGAGCCTTCGGTGGGCCGACCACCTGCGACGGTAGGCCACGTGGAGCCGGATCCGGTCCGACAGGACCTCCATGTCGGCATCGGCCGGCACCGCATCGTCCATGCTGTCCGCCGAGCAGCCCAGGCACACCAACGCCGCCCCATCCACGTCTTCCGGGAGGTCCAAAGGGGTCTCGGTGAGCACCACATCGACCCCTTCGGACTCGGCGAGGTACCGGGCCTCGTCCGGTGAGGCCGTGAGCACCGAGAAGCCGCGGGAGGCCAGCTCGTTCCGAATCCGATCCCGGACCCCGGCGTCCGCGTGGACCACAAGCACCGTTGCCTCGACAGGAGAATCGCTGACCACCGCTCGTTCCCCGCTCTTTTCCCAAAAAAAGAAGGGCCTCCCTCCCCTCCCCGGCCCCAGTGCGGCACGCCCCCTCGATCAACAAACACCGGATCGGCGCAGAAAGAGAAAACTTGAGCCCCCTCCGCAAAAAAAGAAAACAATCACAAAATAGTTGCGCACCACGGGCCCGTGAGGTCTGCGGCGTTGCCCAAAAAAAAAAGCCGGGAGAAGCCCGGCCTGCCAGAAAAAACGCCAAAAACACGACAATACTCAGGGGGAGCCCCCACGCCGCCGTCGAGGGTAGGTGACGACCCGCGGAGAGCCCGGAAAGACAAAACACAGTTCTATCATGCGTCTCCCCAACGGAATGTGGCTCCCACCGACTTCACAGCTGGAAGGCCGGGAAGCTGGTGGGCTAGAAATCCAAGCCCTTTCGAAAACTCCGAATGTTGCAGCAGCGTCGCACATGATCCGAGCCCCAGCCGGCGGAACGGCTCTTGAGTCGCCGCTGAGACTTCGGAGGGCAGGGGGCCTGCGGATCAGGGGCCAGAGGACGGATCTCACAGGAACCAACCGCCGGCTCTTTCTCAGGTGCGGAACCGGTTCGTGAGGTGACGCAGCTCGTCTGCCTTCTTCGCCACGGTGTCGGCCGTCCGGGCGATCTCCTCTCCGGCACGCGTGTTCTCCCCCACCCCTTGGGCGATCTGATCCAGGTTCATGGCCAGGTGCTGGATCGTGGCGGTGAGCTCCTCGGTGGCCGCTGCGATCTGCTCCACCTGGGTGGCGGCCTCGCTCGCCTCGGCCTCCGCCTCGGCCATGACACCGGCCGCCCTCCGGCCCATCTCTCTTCCCTCGGCCACCGCAGCCACGCCCTCTCCCATCGCATCCACCGCCCGACGGGCCTCGGTCTGAATCCCTTCGATCGTACGGGCGATCTCCTGGGTGGCCTTCACGGTGTCTGCCGCGAGCTTGCGCACCTCGTCAGCCACCACCGCAAAACCCCGGCCGTGCTCGCCCGCCCGCGCCGCCTCGATCGTGGCGTTCAGGGCCAGCAGCTTCGTCTGGTCCGCGATCTCCTTGATCGTGCGGATCACCACGTCCACCTTCTCGGCCTCGGCGCCGAGCCCTTCCACCACCCGCCCGGCTCCGGCCACCACCTCTGCGATCCGTTCGAGGGACTCCCCCGTCTCCCGCACCATGCGGGCGGCTTCCACCGCTTGGGTCCGCGCCCGGTCCGCGGCCTGGGCCACGGCCGCGGCGTTCTGGCTCACCTCCTGCACCGTGGCACCCATCTCCTCGCCGCTCGCGGCCAACGCCTGGGTCTGCTGCGACACCTCCTCGGTGCTCGCCGCGATCTGGGTCGTGGTGGCCGACAGTTCCTCGCTCACCGCGGCCATCTCTCCCGCCGACTCCTTCACCTGCTCCACCATGTAGCGGATTTTGTTCGTGAAGATGTTGACCCAGTTGGCCAACTGGTCGAACTCGTCCCGCTCGGCTGCCTGGAACACCTCGCAAGTGGAGCAGTCGGTGACCTTGCCGGAGAGCACGGAAGGACACTGGATCTTTTCCGGAATGAGCTGCATGGACCCCACGTGGCTCCAGCACGCCTCCTGCCTCCCGAAGCAAACGCACTCCTCGTGGCCGCAGTCCTTGACCCCGGCGCAGTCCACGTACCGCAGAGGGATGCTCTTCGTGAGATCGCCGTCACCTTCCGCCATGTCCTTCAGGCTCTCCACAAACATTCGCATCCGGCGGGTCACGAACCGATCCTGGAGGAACCACGTACCGGCGGTGGCGACCAGGAGCCCCACGAGGCCCGCGCCGATCCCGGTCCACAGGCTCGCCCGCCGAGCCGAACCCACGAAGTCTCGGGTCTCTGCCGCCACCCGAACCGTGTCGGCCAACCTGTACCGGACGTACAAGGTACCGGCCAGCGTTCCCGGAGCGGCCCCGTCGTGACACCGCCCACACTCCCGGCGAAACCGGTGCGCCCTCACCACCGTGACCTCGTCGCCCCGAGGTGCCACCACCGGCTCCTTCGATCCCACTGCTTGGCGGACCGCATCCGGATCGAGCCGTCGGCCGGTCGAGGCGCTCCGGCTCGCGTACACGACCACGCCGGCTGGGTCGGTAAGGCCGATCTCGATCACCCCCTCCACGCTCCCCAGGTCCGTGAGGAGCCTCTGGAATCCATCCATCTCCCCTTTTTCCAACGACTCTCTCGTGCCGATCTCCAGAGTCGAGAACACGCTGCGAGCCTGCCCGATCGCGGACGTTCGCAGCGCCTGGACGCTCCGCTCCCCGAGCTCTTCCAATGCCGCCGTGGATCGGGCGGTGGAGACCCAGGTGCTGCCGCCGAACGACAGCACCAAGACCCCCACCAGAAAGCCGCAAACCTTCGCTTGGACTCCGACGCGCATGGCACACTCCTTTCCAGTAACTTCGGTCGACGGTCGTCAGTCGGTGGTCGTCGGTGCCCCGTGTCTGCGCGGCGAATCTCAATGCCCGGCTTCGCGCGCGACCGGAAGCAGGCCCCGTGGCTCCGCCACCAACAATGGCCCCGGGCCCACGCAAGTCTCCCCTCTCCATTGCCCGGCCCGCAGGGGCCTGACAGGGCTTCCCAAGAACGGAGACCGACGGGAGGAGGGAACGAGGGGAACCGGCAGGAGAGGGAACCCGCAGATAGGGTTCTTCAACAGATCTCTCTCTGGTTGGGCGCCCGGATGACCCAATTCCTGCAGACCTTCCGGGTTATTATCGGAGGAAAGAATTTCGGACTTTAGAACTCTTCAAGAAATTTTTCCGTGTGCGGGCGGGCCGTGCCGGCGGACGCAGAGCAGGAGGATCCCTCCAGGGCGCTTCCTTTTCAGGTGTCGACCCCCCAGGACCTCGCCAGGGTCGCCACCCAGCGCGGGCGCGCCCCCGTCTCCAGGTACCCCTCCCAAGTGGGATACCCGCCGCGCGCCACGTACTCCACCAGCGCGCGGAACTGGGGGGCGGAGAACTCGTAAGGGCCGATGCCCGCGAGGTCCTGAGCGGGAGCCCAATTGACCGGGATCGTCACCTTACGGGCCCACCGTGCCAGCAGCCGCTCCACCTCGGGCCGGGTCTGGTGGCCCTTGAGCCTCTGGCGAAATGCCGCAGGGTCCTCCGGGAAAGGCCACTTCCGGTACACCTCGCCCAGGTACCCCACGAACCGCTCCCCCCGGATCGCCCCCATCAGGTCTCCGATGGCACGGCGGGAAACGAAACGATATCCGGGCAGGCGACCCGTTCCGCCCTCTGTCGGCGAGACTTTCGCGAGGACCTCACAAAAGTCGGTGCAAAAGAAAACCAGATCCTCGAGCAGCAGGCTGTCGGTCTCGATGTTGTAGAAGCCGAACACGATCGTGCCGTGGGATCGGGACGGAAACGCTAAGGGCATCGTCAGATCCCCCTCCCCCGCTCCAGGGCTGCCGCCGGAACGGCCGCGCCGGTTGCCTCTTCCACCCACTCCCCCCCCTGCCGCTGGAACGGCAGGAGCACCAGCCCCGCCCGGCGCACCCGCAGGCGTGCGGTGAGCACTGCGTGGCGCTTCCGGTACTGGGTTCCGACCAGCTCGGCCAGCACGGGCTTGAGGCTCTGGGCGGCCTCGCCGAGGGGTAACCGGGCCGGCTCCACCTCGACCGCGGCCGGGGGGAGTCGGTCGTGCTCGCCGGCCGGCAGATCGGCGAGCGTCAGGTTCCGGCCGATCCGAAGGAACAGGCGGGGGTGGGCCTTGAACGCGGGGATCCGCACCACCGCCGGCCGGCCGTCGTCGCCGGCGGAGGTCCTCCAGTACGGAACCGCCCACCGCACCAGGCCGGCCCGGCTCCGGAACGGCAATCCCCTCGCCGAGATCTCCAGCTCCCAGAACGGCAGGTACCGCGCCTCCGAGCTCCGGACCTCCCGAACCGTGAACGGCAGCGGCGCGAGCCCCGTCCCCCGCGGCCACCACCCCCGGCCGCACCGGCCGCACCAGAACCCCACCGCGTGGGCCACCGTGGGCAGGTCGTCCCCGCACTCCGGGCACCGCAGGGCCAGGAACCGAGGCCTCCACTCCCGGGGCGGCTCGTCCAATCCCTTGCGCAGACCGAGTGCCTCGGGTCGGTCGAGGAGGCCGGACGGTCCGTCCGGAAACAGGGCGGTCAGCCCCCAGTGCTCCCCCGCCCTCTCCAGGGCGAACGGCGCCCACAGCACCGCCGCCACCTCCCCCACCAGCCGCCGGACCGGGGCCGGCCCGGCCGAGAGCCCCTCCACCCGCGCCTCGGAGACGGCCACGGCGTCACCCAGGGAGAGGTCGGGCCACAGCACGCGGCCCGCCTCCGGCACACCCATGCGAAACGGAACCACCTGGGGTCGGATCCCCAGGCCGGACCCCTCTCTCACCCCCCGGCGGGCGTTCACGGTGGAGTCCAGGAGGATCCCCTCGGTGCTCCGTTCCCTCACTCGGTACCACAGGCCCCGGAACCGCCAGTAGGGGAGCCACACGAGCCCCGGCGGAGGATCCATGAGGGGCCAGTGGTAGACCAAGGGGCCCGCGGCCCGGACGTAGAGAGCCGTTCGGCAGAACGAGCAGCGCAC
>JAADGT010000253.1 GCA_013152215.1 Deltaproteobacteria bacterium | reverse complement strand
ACCGCCGGGAGCGCGGGCAGGGCCGCCCACAGAAGCAGGGCCGCCCCCCGGTACATCCGCCCGAACCGGCCCGGCCCGCCGACCGCCCGGCCCATGAGCCACAGCACGATGCTGCCGCCGAAATGGGCGGCCGCCACCGCCCCGATCCCCCCGAACAGGTTCCCGAGCAACAGGATCTGGAACGGGATCCGCTGGGCCGGGATGTCTCCCACCGGGATCCCCAGGCTCCTCTGGGTCCAGGCCAGGGCGGCGCCGTACGCGGCGCCGACGGCGAGAACCGACACGGCCGCGAGCGCCAGAACGAGCGGCCGGTCGAGATGATCGCCGAAACGGTGCGAATGGTCCACGGGGCGACCTCCTCCTGCCCGGACGGGCGAGCGGGAAAAACACGCGGACCCCGGCGCCGAGCGGCACCGGGGTCCCAAAAAGATGGCGGTCCCGACGGGATTTGAACCCGTGTCGCCGACGTGAGAGGCCGGTGTCCTAGGCCTGGCTAGACGACGGGACCGTCTTGTACGAATCGGTTGGCTGGGGGAGAAGGATTCGAACCCTCACTCGCGGATCCAGAGTCCGCTGTCCTACCCTTAGACGATCCCCCAGCGCGAATGAGACGCGCTTTATACCCGATGGGCCCGACCCTGTCAAGCGGGCTGGGCCGCTTTTTTGGGTTCCCCCGAAGGGGGCTGGGCCGTCATCACCCGGTTGCGGCCGGCCCTCTTGGCCTGGTAGAGGGCGTCGTCCGCGCGTTTCACGAGGGCCTGGCCGTCCTCGTCCGGGTGCCAGGTGGCCACCCCCACGCTCAGGGTCACCCGGACCGGACCGGTCTGGGTCCGGATCGGAGACGTCTCGGCCAGCCGTCGCAGCTTCTCCGCCACGATCCGGGCGGCGTCGCCCTCGGTGTGGGGCAGGAGCACGGCGAACTCCTCGCCCCCGTACCGGGCCACGAAGTCGCTGCGCCGCAGGGCCTGCAGGGTGCGGCCGGCCAGCGCCTGGAGCACCAGGTCGCCGGTGGGGTGCCCGTGCCGGTCGTTGACCTCCTTGAACCGGTCCACGTCCCACAGGATCACTGAGAACGGCTGCAGGTACCGCACGGCCCGGGCGGTCTCCTCGGCCAGGCGGTCGTCCCAGGCGCCCCGGTTCCACAGGCCGGTCAGGGGGTCCCGCAGGCTCTGGGTGCGCAGCGCCCGCACCTTGTTCTCCACCTGCCCCAGCCGTTCGCGCAACCCTCCCAACAGGTCCCTCAGCAGCCCGGCCTCCTCCTCCAGCCGGCGGGTTTCCCGTTGCTCCCTGAGGGCCTCCGAGCGCAACGTCCTCAGGATCGGCTCGAGCGCGGGGCGGAAGGCGTCGTCCATCCGGGCGGCGTCGAGCCGCCCAAGGGCCTCCTCCACCGATGCGGTCAGCCCCTCGTGCTCGGTGGCGTACCTGCGGGCGTGCTGCACGAACCTCCTTACCCGGCCGTCCAGCTCCCCCACGACCGCCCCCATCTCCCCGAACAGGGCCTCGAGCTCCTCCATGCGGGTGCCCCACTGGGCCGGGGCGGTCTCGAGCCAGGCCAGGAACGCGGCCAACGCCTCGGACAGGGCCGTGCCGTCGGGGGCCTGTTCCAGGAGGACCCGCGGCGGTTGGCCCAGGAACGGGGGAATCCGACGGGCGATCTCGGCCAGGAGGGCCCAGGCCGCCGGCGCCAGTTCCGGGGGGATCGAATCGATGGGGAGGTTCGGGCTCTCCAACGCACTCCTCCGGGCCGGGGGTGGGTTGGTCTTCTTTTCGTACCTCGTCCGCCGAGACTTTACCGGTTTCGTGGGGGCGGGGCGGTTTGACCAGGGGGAACGGGGTGCTAAGATGAACCCGCTTCGCATCGCCAGGAGGAGGCGCCATGTACACCGTGCTGGTGGTGGACGACGAGGAGAGCATCCGGGTCCTGTATCAGGAGGAGCTGGAGGAGGCCGGGTACCGGGTGCTGTGTGCGGCCAGCGGGGAGGAGGCCCGGGGCCTGCTGGAGGAGAACGAGGTCCACGCGGTGGTGCTCGACATCAAGCTGAGGGGCGAGAGCGGCCTTCAGTTCCTCCAGGAGTTCTCCCGCACCCACCGGGACGTGCCGGTGGTGCTCTCGACGGCGTACAGCTCGTTCAAGACCGACTACTCGGCCTGGTTGGCCGACGCATACGTGGTGAAATCGGGGAGTCTCGACGAGCTCAAGGCCGAGATCGCGCGGGTGATCGAGCGGCGGTACGGCGGCACGCGGGATCAGTAGCAACGGATCCACCCCCGCTCGAGGCCCGGCTCGCCCGGGCTTTTGTTTGCCGGTTCGTTGTTGTGCTTCGACCAGGAGGACGGGTTTCATGAAAGCGGTTCTGATGGCCGGCGGGTTCGGTACCCGCATCCAGCCCCTGACCCACAGCCTGCCCAAGCCCATGGTCCCGGTGGTGAACCGCCCCATGATGGAGCACATCCTCGAGCGGGTGCGGGGAGCCGGGATCGAGGAGGTGGTGATCCTCCTGTACTACATGCCCGACGCGATCCGGGACCACTTCGGGGACGGATCCCGCTTCGGCCTCCGGCTCCGGTACGTGCTCCCCGACGAGGACTTCGGCACGGCCGGTGCGGTCAAGTGTGCCGAGACCTTCCTGGACGAGACCTTCCTCGTCCTGTCGGGGGACGTGATCACCGACTTCGACCTGGGCGCCATCACCTCGTTCCACAGGGAGAAGCGCACCCCGGTCACGATCACCCTCACGAGGGTGCCGAATCCCCTCCAGTTCGGGGTTGTCATCACGGACGCCGACGGAAGGATCCTGCGGTTCCTCGAGAAGCCGGGGTGGGGGGAGGTGTTCAGCGACACCGTGAACACCGGGATCTACGTGCTCGAGCCCGAGGTGCTGGCTCGGATCCCGCGGGGGCGGCCGTTCGACTTCTCCAAGGACCTGTTCCCCTCCTTCCTGCGCGAGGAGGTGCCGATCTACGGGATGTGTGCCGAGGGGTACTGGCGCGACGTGGGGGACCCGGACGCGTATCGGGACGCCGTGGCGGACGTGCTGGCGGGAAAGGTGAGGCTTTCGTTTCCTGGCCGCCGGATCGAGACCGACGGGGGGGAGCTTTGGGTCGAGGACGAGGGGTTCGTGCCACCCGAAGGCCTGAGGGTGAGAGGCCGGGTGGTGCTGGGGGCCGGGGTCGAGGTGGGCGGGTCGGTGGAACTCGAGAACACCGTGGTGGGAAGGGGGTGTCGGATCGGGGACGGCGCCGTCCTGGCTTCGAGCGTGCTGTGGAACGAGGTGCGGGTGGGGCCGGGGGCGAGACTCCGGCGGGTCGTGCTGTGCGACCGGGTGTGGGTGGGCGAGGCCGCGCGCATGGAGAAGGGAGCGGTCGTGGCCGAGGGCACCGAGGTGGGCGACCGTGCGTCCTTCGAGCGGGACCTCATGGTGTGGCCCGACAAGAAGGTGGAGCCTGGGGCGGTGCTCTCCACCAACCTGGTGTGGGGCGACAAGTGGAAGAAGTCGGTGTTCGAGGCGGGCGCGGTGGAGGGTCGCACGAACATCGAGCTCTCGCCGGAGTTCGCGGCCAAGCTGGGGGCGGCCATGGGCTCGATCCTGCGGCCCAACACGGCGATCCTCGTGGGCCGGGACTACCTGAAAGCGAGCCGGATGCTCAAACGGGCGTTCCTGGGCGGCATCCTGTCCACGGGGGTGGACGTGCACGACGTGAAGATGGTCCCGGTGCCGGTCACCCGTTACAAACTGGCCAGCTTCGGCGAGGTGGCGGGGGTGTACTTCCAGCAAAGTCCGTCGGACAGCCGCAGCACCCAGATCGTGTTCTACGACGAAGCCGGCAACCGGATCGACACGAGCGTGGAGAAGTCGATCGAACGGATCTTCTTCAAGGAGAACTTTCGCCGGGTGGACCACTCCGAGGTGGGGGCCATCCGGGAGCTGGCCGGGATCGACGCGTTCTACCGGGAGGGGTTCCTGCGGGAGATCGATGCGGACGCGGTGCGCGCGCGACGGTTCCGGGTGGTGGTGGATCTGGACAACGGCACCACGGGGGAGTACCTGCCCCCCCTTCTGAACGCCCTGGGCTGCCGCACCGTGGTTCTGAACGCCTACCCCGACGAGCGTCGGCTCACCCGGCGGATGTACGACCTGGACCGGATCCTAAAGCAAGCCGAGGACATCGTGGGCGCTCTTCACGCCGACCTGGGGTTCTACATCTCGCCCGGCGGCCAGAACCTGCGCCTCGTGGACGACCGGGGCCGGGTGAGGGAGGAGCACGAGGTGCTCCTGCTGCTTCTCCGGCTGCTGGCCATGGTGGAACCCGAGGGCGCCCGGGCGTTCCTGCCGGTCACGGCGCCCCGGGTGCTGGACGGCCTCGAACCCCGTTTGAGGATCACGCGGGGCAAGACCACGAGCCTCCGTACCTCGGAGCTGCACGAGTACACGCTCGTGTCGGAGGCCGCGGGCAAGTACGCCTTCCCCCGCTTCCTCCACGCCCCGGACGCCATGTTCGCGGCCGCCAAGATCCTCGAGCTGCTGGCCCGGGCGGGGGTGGACGCCTCGGAGGTCCTGGACTCCCTGCCCCCGTTCACGTACGAACGCCGTCAGATCCCGTGCCCCCACGAGTTGAAGGGCCGGGTGATGCGGCGCATGAGCGAGGACAGCGTGGACAAGGAGGCCAGCTTCGTGGACGGGGTGCAGGTGCTCCTGGGGGAGACGAGCGTGCTGCTGCTGCCCGACCCCTACCGGCCGGTGCTGCACCTCGTGGTGGAGGGGCCCGACCCGGCGGCGGTGTCCCGGGAGCTCGCGGCCTACGAGAACAAGGTCCGGACCTGGCTGGCCGGGTGAGGGGCCCCCGTCCGCCGCGGTGCCCGGCCCGCCGGGGGAACGCCCTCGTCTGATCTTGATACCGATGAATTCTGTCCACTGATACGGCCGCACCCGGCTCTCCGGTAGGTCCCTTGCCCCTCTGCTCAGGGGGCCAATGGCTTTGAATGCAACTTGGTATGACGCTGCAACCGGATCCGCTCCGCCTGCGGATGCGGGCGGGCGGGGTGGGACCGTGGCACCGGGTGACGTCGTCCAGAACGTGGCCGGGGTGGACGTGGCCTACGACCGGTCCGGCCGCTGGTGTGCTGCAGCCGCGGCGATCCTCTCCTGGCCGCACCTTCGGGTCGTGGGCGAGGCCGTCCGGCTGGGGCCGGTCGAGGCCCCCTACCGGCCCGGAGACCTGGCGGCCCGCGAGGCCGGTCCGATCCTCGGGGCACTGAGGGACGTTGCCCCGCCGCCGGATCTGGTTCTGGTGGACGGCCACGGCCTGGCCCACCCCCGCCGGCGGGGGCTGGCGTGCGCCGTGGGGGAAGGGATCCGGGTGCCCACGGTGGGAGTGGCCAAGGAGCCGTTGGTGGGCCGATGGGCTCCCCCGCTCTCGGCTCGGGGGGCGTGGGCCCCGGTGCAGGACCAGGGGGAGATGGTCGGAGCGGTGGTTCGCACCCGGGCCGACGTGAAACCGGTGTTCGTGTCGGTGGGGTGGGGGCTGACCCTGACCGAGGCGATTCGGTGGATACTGCGGCTTTCGCCGCGATACCGCCTGCCCGAGCCGTTGCGGGCGGCCCATGCCTGGGCGGGGCAGGCGTTGCGCAAGGCTCCGGCATTGACAAACGCGGTTCTATGTGATTGAGATGGGCTCCGGAGGCTCCAACCGCGGGGGATCGTCCAACGGCCGGGCCGGTCGGTCTCTAGCGTCCCCACGACAGCCGCGAGTCGAACATGCCGGACGGAGGATTGTTCTCGGACCATCATCGGACCATGCGGGTTCTGTCCGGGGTGTGGGAGCGCGCGCCCCAGGCCCTGGCCCTGTTCACCCCCGGGGGGCGCCGGATCCGCTACGCGAACCCGGCGTTTTGCCGTCTGGCCGGTACCTCTGCGGCCCAGCTCCAGGGGGCGGCGCTGCTGGGGGTGTTGGGCAAGGCGGCCCGGCCGGTCCTGTCGGAAGCTCTTCGGGATCTCCAGAGCGGGCAGGTCGAGGCCGTGGCGTTGGATTTCGACGTGGAGATCCCCTTGCGGCCCCGGCGGAGGGTGGAGGGGCGGATGGAGATCGTGCCGGTCTCCGAGAAGCGCAGGTTGGGGGCGCTCCACCTCTGGGACGTCACGCCCCGCCACGAGACCGAGGACGAGCTCCGCGGCGCACTGGCACGATTGCGGCAGGTGGTGGAGGGCTCTCCCTACCCCGTGATCGTGACCGATGCCCGGGGGGTGATCACCCGGTTCAACCGGGGGGCCGAGGCCCTATTGGGGTTCTCGGCCGCCGAGGTGGTGGGGCGGCGGTACATCCAGGACTTCTACGAGGGCAACGCCGCCCGGGAGGTGATGGACCAGGTCCGAGCCCCGGACCACGGGGGCAAGGGGGTGTTGGAGCGCTACGAGGCCATCCTGATCACCCGCAGCCGCGAGCGGGTACCGGTATGGCTCACGGTACACCTGCTCTACGACGAGAAAGGGGGCGAGGCCGGCACCGTGAGCTTCATCCACGACCTCCGCCACGTGATGGAGCTGGAACGCCGACTGGAGGAGGTGCAGATGCAGCTCATCCACGCGGACAAGATGGCCTCCTTGGGCAAGCTTGCGGCCGGAGTGGCCCACGAGATCAACAACCCCCTGGGCGGCATCCTGCTGTTCGGGGGGTTGCTGCTGGAGGACCTGGACTTCTCGGACCCCCGCCGGTCCGACGTGGACCGGATCGTCCAGGAGGCCCGACGGTGCAAGGAGATCGTGAACTCGCTGCTGGACTTCGCCCACCAGCGCCGACGGTACCAGGAGCCGGTGGACCTGAACGCGGCCCTGGACCAGTGCATGGAGCTGCTGGGGGGTAAGGCTCTGTTCCACAACATCCGGGTACGCCGGGAGCTGGCGGACGATCTACCCCTGGTGGTGGGCAACCCCAGCCAGATCAAGCAGGTGTTCACGAACATCGTCACGAACGCGGTGGACGCCATGGACGGGGAGGGGGAGCTGCTCCTGCGGTCGGGCTGCGACCCCACCGAAGGCACCGTGTGGGTATCGTTCACCGACACCGGGCCCGGCATGTCGGCAGGGGTGCGCCAACGGATCTTCGAGCCGTTTTTCACGACCAAGGAGCCCGGTAAGGGCACCGGGCTGGGGCTCAGCCTGTCCTACAACATCATGCGGATGCATCGGGGCGACATCCGGGTGGAGTCGGAGCCGGGCAGGGGGACCACCTTCACCGTGGTGTTCCCGGTTCCCGAGGAGGAGCGGTGCGAACCCTGATCGTGGACGACGAACGCTCGATCCGGGAAGGGTTGGCCAAGACCCTGCGGCGGATGGGCCACGAGGCCGACGTCTGCAGCGACGGCGCGAGCGCCCTCGACTGCTTCCGGCAGGGGGACTACGACCTCGTGTTCCTCGACCTCAAGATGCCGGGGCTCGACGGCATGGAGGTGCTCGCCCGGATGCGGGAGCTCGACCCGGAGGTGATCGTGGTGATCATCACCGGCTACCCCTCCATCGACAACGTGCTCAAGGCGTTTCGTCTCGGCGCCTACGACTACCTGCCCAAGCCCTTCAGCCCCCAGGAGGTGCGGATCACCACGGCCCGGGCCGAGGAGCGGCGGCGGCTGCGGTTCGAGAACGAGCAGCTCCGACGCCAGCTGCAGGCCCGCACCGATCGGTACGTGATCGGGTCGAGCCCTCGGATGCGCGAGGTGAACGCCCTGATCGAGAAGGTGGCGGCCACGGACACCAGCGTGCTGATCACCGGGGAGAGCGGTACCGGCAAGGAGGTGGTGGCCCGGATGATCTACGAGCTCTCCCCCCGGAAGGACCGGGAGTTCGTGGCCGTGGACTGCTCGGCCCTGGCCGGGCCCCTGCTGGAGAGCGAGCTGTTCGGCCACGTGAAGGGAGCGTTTACCGGCGCCCACGCTCCCAAGAGGGGCCTGCTGGAGCTCGCCAACGGCGGCACGTTCTTCCTGGACGAGGTGGGGAACCTGGGGCCCGAGACCCAGGCCAAGCTTCTGCGGGTGCTCCAGGAGCGGGAGATCAAGCCGGTGGGCGGCGTGACGGCTCGGAAGGTGGACGTGCGGATCATCGCGGCCACCAACGCCGACCTGGAGCAGGAGGTGAAGGAGGGCCGGTTCCGGGGCGACCTGTACTACCGGCTGGCCGTGTTTCCCATTCACCTGCCGCCGCTGCGGGAGCGGATGGAGGACCTGCCCGAGCTCGTGCGCCACTTCGTCGCGAAGCACGCTCCCCGGGTCCACAAGCGGTTCCGGGAGGTGTCTCCGGGGTTTTTGTCGGTGTTGGCGGGGTACAACTTCCCCGGGAACATCCGGGAGCTCGAGAACATCGTGCAGCGGGCCGTGCTGCTGGAGGAGTCCGACGTGCTTCGGCCTTCGAGCCTGCCCGCCTACCTGCTGAAGAACCAGCCCAACCACCGGAAACGGTTCCCCACCCTCGAGGAGCTGGAGCGCGACCACATCGCGCTCGTGCTCCGTGCCTGCGACGGGCAGAAGACCCGCGCCGCCGAGGTCCTCGGGATCGACCGCAAGACCCTCTACCGCAAGATCAAGCAGTACGGCTTGGGGGGATAGGCCGCCTGCCGGACCTCAGGCGGCCAGCAGGGGCACGCTCACCACGGGGACCTTGGACTCCCGGATCACATGCTCGGCCGTGCTGCCCACCAGGAGCCGCTCCAGCCCCTTCCGGTTGTGGTTGCCCATCACGATGAGGTCGGCCCCGACCTGCTCGGCCGCCTCCAGGATCTTGTGGGTGGGGTCGCCGGCCTCCACGCGTACCTCGGTGCCCGCCGGGAGGTAGCGGTGGGCGTGCTCGGCCAGCTCCTTCATGGCCGCGTCCTCCAGCTCGCGGACCGAGTCGTCGGTGTCGCGGCTGGCCACGGTGAACCCCAGGAGCCCTTCGTTCTCCTCCACCACGTACAGGGCGGTGAGCCGGGCGTTGAACTGCTCGGCCAGCGCAGCCGCGTACCCGGCCACGCGCGAGCTGGCGTCGCTGATGTCGATGGGCAGAAGGATGCTGCGGATCTCTGGCCGCATCGTCGTGCTCCTTTCCGATGCGTAGTGGGGTGATCGTCTTCCCCTCTCAGCTCGCGAACAGGGAGGCGAGCTGGGCGGCCTTCTCCTCGGCCGTGGACAGAACTTGCTGCGTCACCGGCTCGGGGATGCCGTAGCGGGCGGCGGCCACCTGCACCAGCCTCTCGATCCCGGAGTGCTCGGGGCTCTCGCACAGGATTGCCGCGAGCTGCACCGCCGGCGGACAGCGGGTCTCCTCGCCGGTGTCCAGGTGGTGGTCCTCGATCGCCCCGGTCAAGGGATCGGGGAGGTCCCACGCCCGACACACCTGCCCGCCCACCTCGGCGTGGGTCCACCCGAAGGTTTCCTGCTCCAGAGCATGGAGCTCCCCCTCTCCCCCGTGCCAGCGTTCCAACACGCGGCCGTAGGTGGCCGTGTGGTGCTGGGCCAGGATCGGCACGGCCAGGTCCACCAGCAACCCCCAGGTGAAGCACTCCATCCGGGTGGAAGGGTGGAGCAGCCCTGCCAGCTCCTGGGCCAGGGCGGCCCGCTTCACGGCCGTGCGCCAGAACCGACTCGGCTCGAACCCCCGAAAGCACTGCTGGGGAAGGGCATCCTTCACGGCCACGCTGATCAGCACCGACTCGAGCCGGCCCAGGCCCAGCAGGGCCACCGCGTGGCCCACGCTGGTCACCTCCTTGCGCAGGGCGAACGCGGCCGAGTTGACGGTGCGCAGCACCCGCACCGACAGCCCCGGATCGGCCGAGATGGTGTCGGCGATCTCCGAGGGGGACTTCTCTCCTCCCCGGATCTCGCGCATGGCCTTCATGGCCACCGGGTGGAAGGCCGGCAGCTCGGCCCCCTCCAGGGGGAGTACGTGGCCCCGTTTCCTTCGGCCAGGGGCTTTCCCGGCATCCTTGGCGGCGGGGGTGACGGCCTTTCTCTTTTTCTTCTTGCCGAAACCGAACATGGCGGGCTCCCTCATACCAAGTTGCGTTCAAAGCTATCGGACCCCTGAACAGGCGGGGCAAGGGACCTGCCGGAGCGCCG
>JAADGT010000087.1 GCA_013152215.1 Deltaproteobacteria bacterium | reverse complement strand
CCCTCCCCCCTTCATTTTTTTGCCCCGCCCCCCTTGACGCCCGCACACGGCCTGGTTATCTTTCGCGCCCGTTAGCACTCACCTAAGTCGAGTGCTACTTCAACCGGTCCGCAACACCATCAAGACGCGAAGGAGGAAACCGATGAAACTTCGACCCTTGCAGGACCGCGTGATCGTGAAGCGTCTCGAGGAGGAGGAGAAGACCGCCGGCGGGATCATCATCCCCGACACGGCCAAGGAGAAGCCCCAGCGGGGCGAGATCATCGCCGTGGGCCCGGGCAAGAAGAACGAAGAGGGCAAGCTCCAGGCGCTCGACGTGAAGCCGGGCGACAAGGTGCTGTTCTCCAAGTACGCCGGCACCGAGATCAAGGTGGAGGGCGAAGAGCTCCTCATCATGCGCGAAGACGACATCATGGCGGTGATCGAGGGCTAACCGAGAGCGCCGTCCCCATTTTCGCAGGAAAAGGAGGAACCGACCATGGCAGCGAAGGAGATCAAATACGCCCAGGATGCGCGCTCCGCGATCCTGAAGGGTGTGGACACCCTGGCCAACGCCGTGAAGGCCACCCTCGGCCCCAAGGGCCGCAACGTGATCATCGAGAAGAGCTGGGGCAGCCCCACCGTGACCAAGGACGGCGTCACGGTGGCCAAGGAGATCGAGCTCAAGGACAAGTTCCAGAACATGGGCGCCCAGATGGTCAAGGAGGTGGCCTCCAAGACCTCGGACGTGGCCGGTGACGGCACCACCACGGCCACGGTGCTGGCCCAGGCCATCTTCCGCGAGGGCTCCCGGCTGGTGGCTGCGGGCCACGACCCCATGGACATCAAGCGGGGCATCGACGCGGCGGTGGAGAAGTGCGTCGAGAAGCTCCAGGAGATCTCCAAGCCGGTGAAGGATCGCAAGGAGATCGCCCAGGTCGGCACCATCTCGGCCAACAACGACGCCACCATCGGCGAGATCATCGCCGAGGCCATGGACAAGGTGGGCAAGGAGGGCGTGATCACGGTCGAAGAGGCCAAGAGCATGGAGACCACCCTGGACGTGGTCGAGGGCATGCAGTTCGACCGTGGGTACATCAGCCCCTACTTCGTGACCAACGCCGACCGCATGGAGGCGGAGCTGAAGGACGCCTACGTGCTGATCCACGACGGCAAGATCAGCTCGATGAAGACCCTCCTGCCCATCCTGGAGAAGATCGCCAACACGGGCAAGCCGTTCGTGGTGATCGCCGAGGACGTGGAGGGCGAGGCCCTGGCCACGCTGGTGGTGAACAAGCTGCGGGGCACCCTGCAGTGCGCCGCCGTGAAGGCCCCCGGGTTTGGTGACCGCCGCAAGGCCATGCTCCAGGACATCGCCATCCTGACCGGCGGGCAGGTGATCAGCGAGGAGGTCGGCCTGAAGCTCGAGAACGCCCAGCTCACCGACCTGGGCCAGGCCAAGACCGTGCGGATCGACAAGGACACCACCACCATCATCGACGGCGCGGGCAGCGCCGAGGCGATCCAGGACCGGGTGAAGCAGATCCGGGCCCAGATCGAGGAGACCACCTCCGACTACGACCGCGAGAAGCTCCAGGAGCGGCTGGCCAAGCTGGTGGGCGGCGTGGCCGTGATCAACGTGGGCGCCGCCACCGAGGCCGAGATGAAGGAGAAGAAGGCCCGGGTCGAGGACGCCCTGCACGCCACCCGGGCGGCCGTGGAGGAGGGCATCGTGCCCGGCGGCGGCGTGGCCCTGGTGCGGTGCATCGAGGCCCTGGACGGCCTGAAGCTGTCCGACTCCCAGCTGGTGGGCGTGAACATCGTGAAGCGGGCCCTGGAGGAGCCGCTGCGGCAGATCGTGGCCAACGCCGGCCTGGAGCCCTCCGTGGTGGTGAACGAGGTCAAGGGCCGCAAGATGGCCGAGGGCTTCGACGCGTACAAGGAAGAGTACGTGGACATGCTCGAGGCCGGGATCATCGACCCGACCAAGGTGACCCGCACCGCCCTGCAGAACGCCGCGAGCGTGGCGGGCCTGCTGCTCACCACCGAGGCGATGGTGGCCGAGCTGCCCAAGGAAGAGAAGGCCCCGGCGGCGCCGGGGGCCGGCATGGACGAGTTCTAAGTCCTGCCCTTGGATCCGAGAAAGGCCTGTGGGCGTCGCGCCCACAGGCCTTTTCTTTTTTGCGCATCTTATAATATTCTTACGCCTCGAGAAAAAAGTTCTTGAGCACCGGCTCAAGAGGAACAAACCACCGGCCGATGAAACAAGCCGGGTGCCCCCCTGTCTCCCCGGCACCCCTCGACCCGCTTCCGGAGGCCCCACTGCATGGCCCAGCCCCGACCCCATCGCGCCCCCGCCGGGAATGAGCCCGCTTCCCACTGGGCCAGGGCCGTCGTGGAGGCCACCGAGGACCTCGTCTACGTCTGCTCCGAAGACCTCACCGTGGTCTACATGAACCCGGCCCTGATCCGCCGGACGGGCCGGGACGCCATCGGGGAACGATGCCACCGGGTCCTCCACGGCCTGGACGATCCGTGCCCCTGGTGCGTGAACTCCATCGTCATCGGCCAGAACCGCTCTCACACCTGGGAGGTCCAGAGCCCGGACGACGGCCGCTGGTACCACGTGGTCAACACCCCCATCGAACGGGAGGGCCGGCGGTACAAGGTGGCCATCATCCGCGACATCACCGCCCGGCGGGAGGCCGAAGCCGAACGGGAGCGCATGGCCCTTGCCGTGGACCAAGCCTCCGACGCCATCGTGATCGTCGATGCCAGGGGCAGGGTCCTCTCGGCCAACCCCGCCTACGAGGCGATCACCGGTGTACCCGTCGAACAGGCCCGGGGCCGACGGCTCGGCACGGTGTTGGAGACCGCCGACCCTGACTTCGATCTGGAGGCGGCCCACCGCCAACTGGCCGAGACCGGTCGGTGGCGGGGACGGGTGACCAAACGGCGGCCGGACGGCCGGGAGGTGATCCTCGACGCGGCCGCCACGAACGTACGGGCCGAGGACGGCACCTTTCTCCACGGGGTGTGCATCTTCCGAGACGTCACCCGAGAGGTGGAATGGGAACGGGAGCGTGCCCGCACGGACCGCCTCAGGGCCCTGGGCACCCTGGCCGGGGGGATCGCCCATGACTTCAACAACCTGCTGATGGGCATCCTGGGCAGCGCGGAGCTCCTGGAGTCCGTGGTCCCCCCGGGCGACCCCGGCCGCAGGCACCTCGAGCGGATCCTCCGAGCCGGGGAGAGGGCCCGGGCGCTGGTGGCCCAGATCCTTCAGTTCTCCCGATCCGACCCCAGCGGTGTCGAGCGGGCCGATCTGCGCACCGAGGCGGAGATGGCCGCGGACCTGCTTCGGGCGACCACCCCCTCGACGGTGGAGGTCACGGTGCGGGTGCCCGACCGGCCGTGCCCGGTGCCCCTCGATCCGGCCCAGGCCCAGCAGGTGGTGCTGAACCTGGCCACCAACGCGGTGAAGGCCCTGGGGCCCCGAGGAGGGCAGGTGCAGATCGAGGTGGTCACCCGGGAGTTCCCCGAAGGGGATCCGGGGCTGCCCCCCGACCTCTCCCCCGGTCGGTATCACCGCCTGGCCGTGTCCGACACGGGATGCGGCATGCCCCCCGGCATCCTCGACCGCATCTTCGAGCCGTTCTTCACGACGCGGCCCGTGGGCGAGGGCACGGGCCTCGGCCTCTCGGTGGTCTACGGGGTGGTGCGGGCGGCAGGTGGGGCCCTGCGGGTTGAAAGCGAACCCGGCCGGGGTAGTCTGTTCGAGGTGTTCCTCCCGGTCGAACCACGGCCCTAGGCCCCTGCGGGGCCGTCTAGAGACTAGAAACTAGAGACTGGAAACTGGATTTGGAGCCGCACGCGGCGCTCCAGCAGACCCCATGGCCCCCGAGGTCTTGGCGTCGGCGCTCAGGAGCCGCCTGGCCGCCTAGCCGCCCAGCGGTCCCAAGGCCCCCGACTGACGACCAACGACCGAAGTTACTGTGACGCTGGGAGGCCAAAGACCTCTCTCAATCTCCCGGCACTTCGAGTGGGTCTGTGCATGACAGCACCACGGCCCGGGTAGTCCCCCTGGCCCCCCTCCGAGACCGCGCGGGGACGGTGCAGGTTCCTTTTTCGCAAATGGGCCGCCTCGCGGCCTACCGGAGCTTTCGATCACGAAGGAGGGAAATACCATGGCCAAGATCCTGGTGGTGGAAGACGAAGAGCACGTGCGCGACGTGGTGCGCCAGATGCTCGAGCAGGCGGGGCACGAGGTCGAGGTGGCCGCGGACGGGGATCAGGCCATGGGGGTGTGGGAACGGTGGAGGCCGGACCTGGTGTTCACCGATATCCTCATGCCCAACAAGGGGGGGCTCGTGCTCATCAAGGACCTGCGGGAGCGGGCTCCCCGGCTGCCCATCGTGGCCACCTCGGGGGGGGGGCGCACCGGAAAGCTCAACTTCCTGTCCACCGCGCGCACGTTCCGGGGGGTGGTCACCCTGAAGAAGCCGTTCAGCCGACGGGAGCTCCTCGACGCCGTACACCAGGCCCTGGCCACGGCCGCCCGGGCTTGACACGACCGGCGACCCATCCCTAGCATCGGCCCTTTCCGCGAGGGTCCGATGAATCGGCTGCTGCGTCGCCTGGGTTCGGTACGCCTGTGCGTGGGTCTGCTCCTGGTGCTGGCCTTGGCCGCCGCGCTCGGCACCGTCCTTCCCCAGAACCTCGACCGGGCCGCGTTCCTCCAGCGGTTTCCCCAAGCCGGGCCCTGGCTCGTGACCCTCGGGTTCCCGCGATTCTTCACCTCCCCACTGTACCGGGGCCTGCTCGCCCTGCTCACCCTAAACCTTCTGAGCTGCGCCCTGGGCCGATCCCTCGATGGGTGGAAGGCGTTCCGGGGGTACGGAACGGCCCGCATCCGGGTGGACGGCCCCCCGGACGCCGGGATGGCGGATCGGCTCCGGGCCGCCGGCTTCCGGATCCGCTCCGCATCCCCCCTGCAGGCGTCCCGGCGGCCGTGGGCCTTCCTCGGGTTCCCCCTGACCCATCTGTCGCTTCCGGTGATCTTCGGAGGGGCCCTGCTCGGGAGCCTGGCGGGGTTCGTGGCCACCCAAACCGTGTACGTCGGCGGCGAGACGCGCACCGCGTTCGACTGGGCCCTGGAGAGGGAGCGGGCCCTGCCGTTTCGGCTGAGGGTGGACGGGTTCCGGCAGCAGTACTACCCCATCCCCCTCAAGATCCGTGTGGGGCCCCGGAACGGGCCGACCCGCGAGGTGGTGACCCGGGAAGGCGGCCGGGTCGAGGTGCCGGGCACCGACCTCACCGTGCGGATCGGGCGGTTCGACCCCGAAAGCGGGAACCTGACCTTCTGGGTCGAGACCCCCAGGGGAACGCTGGGTCCGTTCTCCCGGGAGAACCGGGACGACAGCCCCGTATCCCTGACCCCCCTCGGGTTCCGGGACCCCCAGCTCCGGAGGGTGGAGGCCCGGGTCCGGGTGCTGGGCCCTGACGGCGAGACCGTGCGTCAAGCCGTGATCGCGGTGAACGAGCCCCTGGTCCACGCCGGCGTGCGCGTCTACCTCACCGCCTGGGGAACCGACCCCTACGGCTTCGGCTGGGTGGGGTTTCAGATCACCAGGGACCCGGGCCAGCCCCTGGTGTGGACCGGATCGGTCTGCTTCGTGCTGGGGTTGGGGCTGCTGGTTCTGGGGGGCGGCGCCTGGGTCCGCGAGGAACAAGGGTTGGTGCTGGCCGGCGCCACCGGCGGCAGGCAGGCGCTCCGAGCCCTGCTGCTCCCTCCCCCGCCGCCGCGGGAAAGGGCCGCATCGTGAGCCGCCGGGACTGGAGCGCAACGCTGGGGCTCGACGCCGGGGCCCGTCGGTCGCGGCTCGGGTTCCTGGAGCTGTCGGCCGCGGACCGAAAGGCCCTGGCCGACCTGGCCCGCGTCCTCGAACCCCGGCTCGAGGCCTTGGTGGACCGGTGGCACCGGTTCCTCCTGAGGCGGCCCGAGACACGGGAGTTGATGGCGCGGTCCGGGGTGCGCGAGCACCTCCGGACCGTGCAGACCCGGTACTTCCGGACCCTGCTCGCGGGCCCCTACGACCGGAGGTACTTCCACGAGCGGCTCCGGATCGGGTTCGTGCACGAACGGGTGGGGCTCGAGCCTCCCTGGTACACCGGTGCGTACCGAAAGTTCCTGCAGCTGGTGGCCGAGGTGTTGAGGGCCGAGGGGGTTTCGGGAAGCGAGGCGGTGCGGTGGATCGAGGCCCTGGAGAAGGTGGTGTTCCTCGACCTTCAGCTGGCATTGGACGCCTACTTCCACACCCGGAACCAGGCCCTCGTGCAGGCCAACGAACGGCTCCAGGCCCTCGCCGAGCGGCTCGAGGCCCAGAACCGCGCCCTGACCGAGGCGTTCGGCCGAGCACAGGAGGCGGCCCGGGTCAAGGAGGCGTTCCTGGCCCAGGTCAGCCACGAGCTGCGCACCCCCCTGAACGCGATCCTGGGGTTCGCCGACCTCTTGAGCGACGGGATCGACGGGCCGGTCACCCCGGAGCAACGCCGGACCCTGGCCCGCATCCGGAGCCACGGGGAGCGGCTGGTGGAGATGATCGACCAGATGCTCGACGCGGCCAAGTTGGCGGCCGTGGCCCTGGGGGCGCCGGAGGCGTTCGACCCCGGGCCGGTGGTGGCCGAGGTGATCCGAAGCGGAGAAGATCTGGCCGCGGGAAAGGGCCTGGAGTTCCAAACGGACCTGGCGCGGCCGATCCCCCCCGTGCAGGGGGAACCCGAGGGGCTGCGCCTGGCCCTGGGGCACCTGGTGGAGAACGCGGTCAAGTTCACCCGGGAGGGCCGGGTGGGACTGCGGGTCCGGGCGCACGGAGATCGGGTTCGGTTCGAGGTGTGGGATACCGGGCCCGGCGTGCCCGAGGAGCACCGGCAGCGGATCTTCGAGCCGTTCCACCAGGTGGACTCGGGCGACACCCGCGAGGTGACGGGCCTGGGCATGGGCCTTCCCCTCGCTCGTCGCGCCGTGGAGCGCATGGGCGGCACGTTGGAGCTGGCCGAGACCGGCCCGGACGGCTCCGTGTTCGCCCTGGAGCTGCCCTTGGCGACCGCCTTCCCCCGCGTTGACTTCCCCAACCCTCGGGATTAGTGTCTATTCGCCGTTTTTTCCGTCCCAGTGGTCCGTTTCGTCCCTAACACACAAGGAGGCTCCCCATGCGAAAGGCTCTGCTGGCTCTGCTCACGGCCCTCGTGCTCGCTTCGCCCGCAGCCGCCGGGGTGAAGATCAAGCTGGGCGTGGTGACCAAGCCCGGCTCGGCCCAGAACGTGGCGGCCGAGAAGTTCAAGGAGGTCGTGGAGACCCGCTCGGGCGGGGACGTGACCGTGAAGATCTACCACAGCGCCTCCCTGGGCTCGGAGACGGAGATCCTCCAGCAGATCCAGATGGGCAGCGTGCAGATGGGCATCATCACCCTCGGGCCGATCGACGCCTTCGTGCCCGAGGTGGACGTGGTGGCGTTCCCGTTCCTGTTCAAAAACTACGAGCAGGTGGACCGGGTGCTCGACGGCCCGTTGGGCGCCGAGATCCTGAAGCGGATGGAGCCGGCCGGATTCAAGGGCCTGGCGTTCACCGAGAACGGGTTCCGGCACCTGACGAACCGCGTCCGGCCGGTCCACACGGTGGACGACGTCAAGGGGCTCAAGATCCGCGTGATGGAGAGCACCCTGCACAAGGAGCTGTGGAGGGCCCTGGGGGCCAACCCCACGCCCATGGCCTGGCCCATCTACACCGAGCTCGAGCAGGGCACGATCGACGGTCAGGAGAACCCCCTGTGGGTGGCCTGGACCTACAAGCTGTTCGAGGTCCAGAAGTACCTCTCCCTCACCGGCCACGTGTACTCGGCCCACGCGGTCGTGGCCAACCTGGACTGGTTCAACGGCCTTCCCAGGGCCACCCAAGACCTCCTGACCGAGGCGGCCCGGGAGGCGGCCCGGTACGAGCGCAACTGGAACCGATCGAACGAGGCCGACTTCCTGGCCAAGCTGAAGAAGGCCGGCATGGTGGTGGACGAGCACCCCGATCTGGACTCGTTCCGCGCCAAGGTGGCCGGGCTCAAGGACCTGGACATGTTCCGTCGGCCCGGCACGGCCGAGCTCCTGGAGAAGTTCCTGGCCGCCACCCGGTAGCCGTCCCGGAGAGCCCGGCGATGACGCGGCGGCTCTTGAACGCCTCCACGGCGCTGAACCGGGCCGTGGAGGTCGCTTTGTTCCTTCTGGCCGCGGCCATGTCGACCCTGACCCTGGCCCAGGTGATAGCCCGGTACGGCCTGAACCACTCGATCTTCTGGAGCGAGGAGGTGGGCCGGATGATCCTGATCGCCCTGACCTTCCTCGGGGCCTCGGCCGCCTGGGCCCGAGGTGCCCACATCGGCATCGACGCGGCGGTGGCCCGACTCCCCGCCGGGGCCCGACGATGGGTCCGGGCCTTCGGGTGCGCCTGCGGCATCGGGTTCGGGGTGTTCCTGGCGGTGTACGGCACCGAGTTCGCCTGGTTCGCCCGCCGGGGGGTGATGAGCGCCACCGGCCTGAGCCGCAGCGTTCCCGCGGCCGTGGTTCCCCTGGGGGGCGCGGTTTTGGCGTTCCACGCCCTGGCCGACCTGGCCGCGGCCGTGACCGGAGCGGAGCGGAACCGGTGAGCGTGTCGGGGGTGCTGCTGGGCGTGCTGGCCGGCCTGTTCCTGCTGGACGTTCCCATCGCGGTGGCCATCGGGCTTGCGTCGGTGGCGGCCTTCGCCTACCAGGGGGACTTTCCCCTGATCACGGCCGTGCAGCGGATGTACGGGGGGGTGGACTCGTTTCCGCTCATGGCCGTGCCGCTGTTCCTCTACGCGGGCGGGCTCATGGAGGTCGGGGGAATCTCCCGCCGGATCGTGGCGTTCGCCGACTCCCTCGTGGGGTGGCTCCCCGGGGGGCTGGCGGCCGTGGCCGTGGCGTCGGCCATGTTCTTCGCCGGCATCTCCGGCTCGGCCGCGGCCGACACCGCGGCCGTGGGGGGCATCCTGGTGCCGGCCATGATCTCCCGGGGGTACGCCCCGGCCTTCTCCGGTGCGGTGCAGGCAGCGGGGGGCAGCATCGGGGTGGTGATCCCGCCCTCGATCCCCATGATCATCTTCGGGTTCCTCACCGGCGCCAGCATCGGCCGGCTGTTCGCCGGCGGCATCCTGCCGGGGGTGCTCATGGGGGTGAGCCTGATCGCGGTGTCGGCCCTGGTCTCCCGACGCCGGGGATACGGGTCGAGCCAACCCTTCTCCCCGGCCCGAGTCTGGAGCAGCTTCCGCGAAGCCCTGTGGGCCCTGGGCGCGCCGGTGGTGATCCTGGGCGGCATCCTGGGCGGCGTGTTCACGGCCACCGAGTCCGCGGCCGTGGCCGTGGGGTACGCCCTGGTGGTGGGACGGTTCGTCTACCGGGAGCTGCGGTGGGCCGACGTGCCGGCCATTCTGGTGCGGGGCTCCATCACGGCGGCCGTGATCCTGTTCATCATCTCGGCGGCGAGCGCGTTCTCCTGGCTCCTGGCCATCGAGGACATCCCGGCCCGGTTGAGCACGGCCCTGCTCCGGCTCACCGACGACCCCGTGGTGCTGATGCTCCTGGTGAACGCCGTGCTCCTCGCGGCCGGCACGTTCGTGGAGACCACCGCCAGCCTGATCCTGCTGGTGCCGGTGATCGTGCCCCTGGCCCCCAAGCTCGGGGTGGACCTCACCCAGCTCGGGGTGATCGTGGTGATGAACCTGGCCATCGGCATGCTCACCCCGCCGCTGGGCATCTGCCTGATCGTGAGCTGCACCCTGGCCAACGAGCGGGTGGCCGCGATCAGCCGGGCCGTGATGCCGTTCCTGCTCGTGCTCCTGGCGGACCTCCTGCTGGTGAGCTTCTGGCCGCCGCTCACCACGTGGCTCGGCCGCTGACCGCCGGGACTAGAGACCAGAAACAAGAAACTAGTGTCGTGTTTCGGAAATTTCGTGCTGTTCCCAGGGGTGGGGCTGGGGGCCCCTCCTTCGCTGAACGGCCTCGCAGGGGCCGCCTCGGCGCGGTCCGCTGCGGCGCGTCAGCGCTCGCGCCG
>JAADGT010000197.1 GCA_013152215.1 Deltaproteobacteria bacterium | reverse complement strand
GATGGACCATGAGCGAGGGAAGCGAGCTCAAGCGGATCGACAAGTATTGCTGGGAGATCCCCCGCCAAGGGGCCATGCGGGTGCCGGGGGTGATCTACGCCAGCGAGGAGATGATCGGCCATATCCGGTCGGAGCGGGCTCCCGAGCAGGTGCGCAACGTGGCCACCCTGCCGGGGATCCTGAGGGCCAGCATGGCCATGCCCGACGTGCACTGGGGCTACGGCTTCCCCATCGGAGGGGTGGCCGGGATGGACGCGGAAGAGGGGGTGGTCTCGCCGGGGGGGGGGGGCTACGACATCAACTGCGGGGGTCGCCTGATGACCACCCATCTGACCGTGGACGAGGTTCGGGCCCGGGTGCGGGACCTGATGGGGTTTCTGTTCTCTCGCATCCCGTCCGGGGTCGGGTCCACCGGCGCGATCCGGCTGTCGCGGAAGGACGAGCGCAGGGTGCTGGTGCAGGGTGCCCGGTGGGCGGTGGAGGCCGGCTACGGATGGCCCGAGGACCTGGAGGCGACCGAGGAGGAGGGCTGCCTGGAGGGGGCGGACCCGGACGCGGTCTCTCCTCGGGCCTACGAGCGGGGGGTCAACCAGGTGGGCACCCTGGGGTCTGGCAACCACTTCCTCGAGGTCCAGTACGTGGAGCGGATCTTCGACCCCGAGGCGGCGGAGGCGTTCGGGCTGGCAGAGGGCCAGATCACGGTGATGATCCACTCCGGCAGCCGGGGGTTCGGCTACCAGGTTTGCGACGACTACCTGAAGGTCATGGCCCGGGAGGTGGCCAGGGAGGGGTTGGATCTGCCGGACCGCCAGCTCGCCTGCGCGTTTCTCCGGAGCGACGCGGCCCGGAAGTACCTGGGGGCCATGGCCGCGGCGGCCAACTACGCCTGGGCGAACCGGCAGGCCCTGATGCACTGGACCCGGGAGGCGCTCCTGGACTTCTTCGGGGCCTCCCCCCGGGATCTGGGGCTCCGGCTCCTCTACGACGTGGCCCACAACATCGCCAAGCGCGAGCTCCACGTGGTGGACGGCCGGGAGCGGTGGGTGCTGGTTCACCGGAAGGGGGCCACCCGGGCCTTCGGGCCAGGCGATCCCCGGGTTCCGGCCCGGTACCGGGCCGTTGGCCAACCGGTGTTGATCCCCGGCGACATGGGGCGGGCCTCCTACATCCTCCGGGGCACGGCCAAAGCCATGGAGGAGACCTTCGGATCGACCTGTCACGGGGCCGGCCGGGTCCTGAGCCGGAAGGCCGCACTGAAACGGAAGAGGGGGGCCCAGGTGCGCAGGGATCTGGAGCAGCAGGGAATCTTCGTGTTCTCGGCCGGTACGAAGACCCTGGCCGAGGAGATGCCCGAGGCCTACAAGGATGTGGACGAGGTGGTCGGTGTGGTGGACGGGGCCGGCATATCCCGGAAGGTGGCCCGGCTCCGGCCCCTGGGGGTGGTGAAGGGATGACCGAGGGCGGCGACCGCACGCTGCCCGACCCGTCCGAGTGGGTGGAGCGTTACGGCGACCTGCTGTATCGATATGCCCTGGCCCGTCTGGCCGACCCGGACGCGGCCCGGGACGTGGTCCAGGAGACCCTGCTCTCGGCCGTGAAGGGGCGGACCTCCTTCGTGGGGCGGGCCGACCCCCGCACCTGGCTGGTCGGCATCCTCAAGCACAAGATCGTGGACCATATCCGCCGGATCGTTCGGGAGGCCCCGGCCGACGACGACCCGGAGGCCGCGTGGTTCGACTCCTCCGGCCGCTGGAGAAATCCCTTCGGGACCGTGACCGAGCCGGATCGGATGCTGGACAGCCGGGAGTTCTGGCGGGCCCTGCGCCGGTGTCTGGCGGGGCTGCCCCGGCGGCAGGCCGCGGCGTTCGTGCTGCGGGAGCTCGAGGGGATGGACACGGCCGGGCTGTGTCAGGAGCTGGGGATCACCGCGACCAACGCGTGGGTGCTGCTGCACCGGGCCCGCTTGGGACTCCGCCGCTGCCTGGAGAAGGAGTGGGGTCGCGTGGCAGAGGAGCCGAACCGATGATGACGTGCAGGGAGGCGGCGCGGCTGATCTCGCAGGAACTGGACGCCCCCCTGCCTCGGGGACGGCGGCTGGCCCTTCGGCTCCACGTGGGGCTGTGCCGGGCCTGCCGGGCCTACCGCCGGGATCTGCGGCTCCTGACGGACTGGGTGCGGAGCCGCGGCCAGGACCTGGAGGCCGCTGGGGAAGGGAGCCGGCTGTCCGAGGCCGACCGGCGGCGGCTGGAGGAGGCGCTCGCGGGGGCCCGGGAGTAGGCGCGGGTGGCGGATCTGGTTCGGTCGGGCCTGTTCGCGGTGCCACCCGGTCAGGGGCCCCGAACCCCTACCCTATCTGCGCCGTCGCACGGGAACACCCCACTCCTCCAGCACCCCTGCTGCGGCCTCCACGAGCCGGGGGAGGTTGTTCCGTACGGGTTCGGTCAGCTCCACCCCGGGGTCGATCCGCTCGGGCTCGATCCCCAGCACGGTGAACCGCTCCGGCATCCGGCCCAGGAGCTCCAGGGCCGCGGCCAGGTCCTGAATCCCCATCTGGTGGGGCGACAGGCACTGGGCGAACACCCGGGGGATGTCGTCCCCGTCCACCCGGACCACCGTTCCCGGGGGCCGGCCCGTGGTCACGCAGTCGAGGATCAGCACCCGGGGGTACTCCTCCACGATGTGCAGGAGGTCCAGTCCCAGGGTGCCGCCGTCCACCAGGTCCACGCCCTCCGGGACCTCGTAGGCCGAAGAAAACGCGGCCAGGGCTTCGAGCCCGGCCGCGTCGTCGGTCATGATGCGGTTACCGACCCCGAGGATCAGTGTCCGCGAAGCTTTCGAACTCCCCGTACTTGTATCCACTGAACATGCTCCCGGCGGTGCCGTCCCGTTCGGCCAGGTCGGACATCCACATGGCATAGATGTGGGTGATGAAGAAGGCGAAGATCACCCACATCGCAAAGTAGTGCCCGAGCCTCACCCACTGGTTGGTGGCGATGTCGAACACCCAACCGGTGACCCGGTAGGTCGTGCTCGCGAGGTCAGCCTGGCCGAGCAAGGCAAACCCCGTCACCACCTGGAATCCGAGCAGGAGGAACAGGAACCCGTAAGCCGTGGAGGCGATGGCGTTGTGCCCCAGGTGGGAAGGCATCCTCCGGGCCAGAAACAGGTAGTATCGGAGCACGCCCCAGATCTGCTTCCAGCCCTTCCGGGTCAGGTAGGGGAAGAAGGTGGAGAGCCGGGCGTACCGGTTCCCCACGAACGCCCAGTAGAGCCGGCCGACGAGGCCGACCATCAGGACCCACCCGGCCACGAAGTGGATCGCCCGGGCCCATCCCATGAGGAACGGGAAGGCCGAGTTGGGGGTGCTCAGAAACGGCCAGTGGATGTAGGCGCCGGTCAGGCTCAGCACCACGATGGCCAGGAAATTGGTCCAGTGGAACAGCCGGACCGGGAACTCCCACACCTTGATCGCGAGCCTTCGCATGGCTCCCTCCTTCCCGGCCTAGAGGACCTTCACCCGGGTGATCTCCCGACCCCTGGCGTCCAGCACGTGGATGGCGCAGGCCAGGCAGGGATCGAAGGAGTGAATGGTCCGAAGGATCTCGATGGGCTGCTCCGGATCGGCGACGGGAGTGCCGACCAGGGCCTCCTCGTAGGGGCCCCGCTGACCCTGGGGGTCCCGGGGCGAGGCGTTCCAGGTGCTCGGCACCACGGCCTGGTAATTGGCGATCTCCCCGTTCTTGATGCGGATCCAGTGGCTCAGGGTGCCCCGGGGCGCCTCGTGGAAGCCCACCCCCTCGGCCTCGGCCGGCCAGGCCGACGGGTCCCAGCGGTCGTTGTCCGCGATCCGCAGATCGCCCTTGCCCATGTTGGCGGCCAGCAGGTCGAGCCACTCCACGTTCTTCCGGGCCATGATCAGGCACTCGATGCCCCGGGCCGCCGTGCGCCCCAGGGTCGAGAACAGCGCCGAGGCCGGCACCTTGAGGGTCTGGAGGACGAAGTCGACCGTCTCCTTGATCTCCTTGTGGCCTTGGGCATAGCCGACCACCATCCGGGCGAGCGGTCCCACCTCGAAGGGGGCATCGTCGTACCGGGGGGCCTTGACCCACGAGTACTTGGTGTCCACGTCGCTCACGTACTGATCGGGGTACGGCGGCTTGGGGCCGGTGTAGTGGGGCTCGGTCTCCCCCTGCCAGGGCCTCAGCCCCTTGTCGTCGCCGCCCGAGTACCGGTACCAGCTGTGGGTCACGTACTCCGCGATCTTGTCGGTCTGCGGCGCCACAGCCGCGGGGAACTCGTCCTTTCGCACCAGACCGGGCTTGAGCCAGTAGTCCTCCCGGCGCTGGCCCTCGGCCGTTGGGAAGTCGCCGAAGGTGAGATAGTTCTGCACGCCGGCCCCGTACTTGGCCCAGTCCAGGTAGAACGACGCCACGGCCAGGAGGTCGGGGATGTACACCTTCTCCACGAACTCCTGGGCCTGGACCAGCCACTCCCGGATCATCATCAGCTTGTCCGCGTTCAGGGCGTTCTGGGCGTTGGGATCCACCGGCACGCTCATGCCACCCGTGAGGAAGGTCTGGGGGTGGGGGTTCTTGGCGCCGAGGACCGCCTGAACCTTGATCACCTCCCGCTGCCAGTCCAGGGCCTCGAGGTAGTGGGCCACGGCCATCAGGTTGGCCTCGGGCGGCAGCTTGTAGGCGGGGTGCCCCCAGTAGGCGTTGGCGAAGGGGCCGAGCCGTTTGGTCCCCACGAAGGCGGCCACCCGTTTCTGTACGGCGGTGAAGTAGTCCTTGGAGCTCTTGGGCCAGTCGGAGATGGACTGGGCCAGTTTGGCCGTGGCCCCCGGGTCTGCCTCCAAGGCGGACACGATGTCCACCCAGTCGAGGGCGTGGAGGTGATAGAAGTGGATCACGTGGTCCTGCACGTTCTGGATGCCCATGATCAGGTTGCGGATCAGCTCCGCGTTCAACGGCACCTGCATGCCCACCGCGTCCTCCACGGCCCGCACCGAGGCCAGGGAGTGCACGGTGGTGCACACCCCGCAGAACCGTTGGGTCCAGTACCAGGCCTCCCGCGGATCCCGGCCGTGGAGGATCTTCTCGATGCCTCGCCACATGGTGCCGATGCTCCAGGCGTCGGTGATGACGCCGTCCTCCACCTTCGCCTCGATGCGCAGGTGCCCTTCGATTCGGGTAATCGGGTCGACCACGATCTTCTTGGCCATCGATCGTCTCCTATCGTGTCGATGCGGCTGGTGTCGCGTGCCGGGCGGCTAGTCCTTCTTCATCCGAAGCTGGGTCGTCTTGACCACGCCGTGGACGGCGAACGCGGCCGCCGTGGCCACGGTGAGGCCGACGCCGATCTTGGTGGCGGTGGTCTCCGCGCCGAAGCCGGGCACGTTGGGGAGCCGGCCGTAGAAGGGGCTCATGGAGTCCCAGAACCCGGGTTCGGAGCAGCCCACGCAGGGATGGCCGGCTCCCACCGGCCAGTTGAGCCCGTCGTTCCAGCGCACCTGGGGGCAGTTGTGGAAGGTGGCCGGCCCCTTGCATCCCATCTTGTACAGGCACCATCCCTGCCGGTGGCCGTGATCCCCCCACGTCTCCACGAACTGACCGGCGTCGAAGTGGCCCCGCCGCTCACAGTTGTCGTGGATGCGCTTGCCGTAGGCGAACAAGGGCCTCTTGTACCGGTCAAGCTGGGGCAGGTTGCCGAAGGTGAGCAGGTGGGCCACGGTGCCGGTGAGGTTGGCCGTGTTCACCGGGCAGCCCGGCAGGTTCACCACCGGGATCGAGGGGAGCAGTTCCGACACGCTCACGGCGCCCGTGGGGTTGGGGTAGGCGGCCTGGATGCCTCCGTAGGCCGAGCAGGTGCCCACAGCGATCGTGGCCATGGCGTTGCCGCACACCTCGGTGGCGATGTCCACGGCGGAGCGGCCACCGATACAGCAGTACAGCCCGCCGTCCTTGGTGGGGATGCCGCCCTCCACGACCGCGATATACTTGCCCTTGTACTCCTCAAGGGTCTTCGCCCGGGCCTGCTCGGCCTGGTGGCCGGCCGCGGCCATGATGGTCTCGTGGTAGTCCACCGAGAGATAGTCGAGGATCAGCTCCGCCACGGTGGGCCGAGACGCCCTGAGCAGCGACTCGCTGTCGCCGGTGCACTCCTGGAAGTGGAGCCAGATCACGGGCGGCCGCTTGTCGTCGGCGATGGCCGCAGCCACCTTCTCGGCAGCGCCCAGAGGCAGGGCCAGCGTGGCGGCCAGGCCGGTGCAGTACTTCATGAAGTCGCGCCGGCTCACGCCCTGACTCTCCAGGTACTGTTCCAGACTGGTGTTTGCAATGGGGTCTCGGTTCTCTGCCATGACGCTCCTCTCCAGCAAGAATGACCTGGGGGCACCGATCCCAGTTTGCCCAAAAAAGGGCGCGGCGAGTTTACAGAACAGGACGTGTTGGATCAAGTGGAATAATGGTTGATTCCGCGCCGCTACCTTCGTGGCCAGAATCGGCCAATCCAATGGCGGAGACCGGCCATATCTTGAAAGAAAACGTTTCTTCGGCTGAAACATCCTTTGCGGGAGTGGAATAAATGAAACAAAAAAAGCGAGGAATGAAGAGGGCGCTTCGATGTGTGTCGCAAAATGGATCTCGAAGTGTATGAAATAGGTGTTGGGGCTCGTGTTTAGGTCAAGAACGGGCCTTCCGGTGGTTCGTGGGGGGGCGTGCCCGGACGCCGACTCCCGTCGGTTGACAGGACGGGGATCCGCAGTAGGGTGCCTTCCACATCTTTCCATCCCCCCCACGAGGAGGAAGCGTTATGAGGAACCTGATCGCTTTGGCCGTGCTCGGACTTGCGTTGGTGAGCTTTGGGTGTGCCGGCCCCCAGGCCCGAGCGGACAAGCCCATCAGCAAGAAGACCATGATCAAGTGCCCCAAGTGCGGGGTGGAGTTCCCGGTGGGGAAGGGGTTGTCCGAGATGGAGAAGGGTCGTTAGGATCGAGCGAGGTCCTGCAACCGGAGGCCGGCGGATGCCGGCCTCCGGTGTTTGGGCCCGAGGTTCAGGATCCAGCCCCCAGGGCCGTAAGGTGGAGGCGAAGAGGCAGGGTGATGCCTGGAAGTCTCTCAGGCCCTGTGGGGCCGGGCAACGGGGAAGGGTAACTCTCGTTGGTCCGGGGCCATGGCCGGCGGCGGGGCATGGGGCCTGCTTCCGGCCGGGCGCGAGTGCAGCATCCGATCGCCGCGCCTTCGCATGCCGTTGCCGGAGCAGCTTGTTCGGACGGCGACAGCGGAGGGGCCTGGAATTCGACAAAGCTACGGATGTTCGGGGGGCGCGGCGAGCCAAGGAGCCGCGCCCGGCACTCCAGCAAACCCCATGCCCCCGAGACCGTGAGGTGACGCCAAAGAGGCGTGGCCATGCTTGGAACGCTGGGAGATTTCGGAGGTTTTCGAGCCTTCTAGCCTCCAGCCTTCTAGCGGAAGTTACTGGAAAGAGGAGGGACTCCATGGCGTTGATGTCTAAGGGCCGGCTTCGGTGGGCCGCGGCCGCTGTGGTCGCGGCCGCTGTGGTCTGGCTCGGGTGGCGTTACGACCTACGGGGCCTGCTCCTGGACGCTCTGGGCCGAATCGAAGATTTGGGAGTCGTCGGAGCCGCCGCGTTCGCGGCGATCTACGTGGCCGCATGCATCCTGTTCATCCCGGGCTCGGTGCTGACCCTGGGCGCGGGGGTGGTGTACGGCGTGGTGTGGGGCTCGGTGCTCGTGTCTGCGGCGTCGACCCTCGGCGCCACGGCCGCGTTCCTGGTGGGCCGTTACCTGGCGCGGGACTGGGTGGCCCGCAAGATCGCGGGCAACCCCCGCTTCCGGGCCATCGACGACGCCGTGGCTCGGGAGGGGTGGAAGATCGTGGGGCTGACCCGGCTCTCGCCGGTGTTCCCGTTCAATCTGCTAAACTATGCCTACGGCCTGACCAAGGTGAGCCTGCGGGACTACCTGCTGGCCTCTTGGGTGGGCATGATGCCGGGCACCGTGATGTACGTGTACCTAGGGTCCCTGGCGGGGGACCTGGCGTCGGTGGGCACGGGGCAGACCACCCGCACCCCGGCCCAGTGGGCCCTGTACCTGACCGGGCTGGCGGCCACCGTCCTCGTCACCGTCTACATCACCCGGATCGCCCGGGCCGCCCTGGCCAAGAAAGTGGAGCCCGGCGAGCGCTGACCGAAGACCGAAGTTGCCGGCAAGCTAGAGACTAGAGACCAGAAACTAGACAACTAGAGAAATTTTGGGGACCTCGGCCCGTGAGGCGGGCGGGCGCTCCAGCAGGCCCCATGCCCCCGGACCATGAGGTGGAGGCAAAGAGGCAACGGGTGGAAATCCGGGGGTTTTCAAACCTCCTAGCCTCCCAGCCTCCCAGCCTCCTAGTTTCCCAGCTTTCCAGCCTTTGAGCCTTCCAGCGGGCCGAAACCCCACTGGCAACGGAGGAACGAGGATGCGGGTTCGAGTGAATCTGTACGCGGGGCTGCGCAAGTTCGCGCCCGAGGGCAAGGCGCCGTTCGAGATGGACGTGCCGGACGGGACCTCCCTGGCCGATCTGATCTCCCGGCTGGGGATCCCAGCGGAGAAACCCAAGATCCTCCTTGTCAACGGCCGCCACGCCGATCCGGGTCAGGTCCTGGCCGAGGGGGACGAGGTGGCCCTGTTCCCTCCGGTGGCAGGGGGGTAGCCCAGGTCCTCCTGGGCCACCCGCACGACTCCCGAGGCCACCCAGCCCGTGACGACCCCCGAGGCCAGGGCCAGGGTCCCGGCCAGGGGCACCAGGGCCCAGACCGCAGGGGTTCGGAGCAGGACGGAGGCCAGGGCGAGTTGGGTGAGCAGGTGGGCCTCGGCCCCCAACGCGCTCACTCCCACGAACCCGAGCATCGGCAGCCGAACGGCCGCGGCCATGACCGCCACCGCCGCCAGGGTGCCCCCGGCCGAGAGGAAGAAGCCGGGGGTAAGGAACCGGCCGGTGAACAGGGCCCCCACGACCACCTTGCCCACCCCCACCCACAACCCGGGCCCGGGACCCCAGAGGACCAGGGCCGCGAGCACCGGGGCGTTGGCCAGGCCCAGCCGTGCCCACGGGACCGGGGCGGGCAGGAGGAGCTCCAGCACCTGCAGCGCTCCCGCCAGGGCGATCAGAAACCCCATATGGGCGGCCCGGGCCGTGGGTTCAGCGTCCCACCGCATCCACGTCCCCTCCCGGACCCAAGGCCTCCAGGGCCACGCGGTTGGGAAGGCAGGCGGCCACGCGGCCCGGCCGGTCCAGGGCCCCCGTCCGGACGCACAGCTTGAGGGGGCAGGGGCTGTCCACGATGCGGGCGGATCGGTCCCCCACCTCGATCACCGTGGTGCCCAAGGGGCCGGCGACCTCGATCCTGCCGGTGTCGGCGGCCACGGTGCGCGACCCGGTCTGCGAGGTGATCCGGTACCCCGTGGGCCGGCCCGGCCGGCCGGGTGCCCAGGCGACGAGGTTCACCGCCAGCAGGCCCGCCACCACCAGGGCGTCCCACGGCGTGAACACCCTTCGCTTCACCGCCGCACCTCCGGGGCGACCCGGGCGAATCCGGGGGTCTCCCGGACCGTTCCGTCGGCCGCCACCACCAGCCCCTCCACGCCGGGTTGGGCCTCGAGCAGCCGCAGGCCCTCCTCCGGCCCCAGCACGAACACGGCCGTGCTCAGGGCGTCGGCATCCACCGCGGTGGGGGCCCAGACCGTGACGCTCTGACACCCACGGGCCGGCCGCCCCGTGCGGGGGTCGAGGATGTGATGGAACCGGCGGCCCTCCCACTCGTAGAACCGTTCGTAGTCCCCGGAGGTGACCAGGGCCCCCTCCATGGGGGCCACCACCCGGAGAAACCGGTCTTGGTCCCTGGGATGCTGGATCCCCACCCGCCAAGGTCGGTTCCCTCGTCGGCCGGCCACGTACAGATCGCCGCCCGCATTCACGATGAAGTCGGTCACCCCGGCCGTGCGCAGGGCCTCGGCGGCCCGGTCGATGGCCCATCCCTTGGCGATGCCGCCCAGGTCCACCCGGGTCCGGCCGCTCCAGGCATCGAGGCGAATCCGGTCCCACCCCACCTGGGAAAGGGCCGCTTCCACCGCCAGGGGCGACGGCGGCGGGTGGGGCCCCCGCCGGATGTCCCACAGGTCCAGCAGGGGGGCCACCGTGGGGTCGAACGCTCCGCCGGTGCGCCGGGCCCAGGCCAGGGCGTCGGCAAGGACCGAGGCCAGCGCCTCCGACACCCGGCCCCCTCCGGCCCGGTTCAGCTCCCACAGGGGGGTGCCCTCGACCCGCGCCATCTCCTGGTCCACCGCGGCCAGGGCGGCGAACGCGCGGTCCGCGGCCGCCCGGGCGTCGGGCTCGGGGGCGCCCCACAGGGTCACCGTCACCAGGGTGTCCATGAGGAACCGGGTCTCGGTGAACGGCTCGACCTCGGGGCGGCGGCCGTAGGCGTAGGCCATGACCAGGGCCACGGCCGCGAGCGGCACGGCCCAACGCGCCAGGCGGGTCACGGCGCCTCCACCCGGGCCGTGAGGTCGTAGAGGTCCGCACCCGTGATGCGGGCCCGCACGAACGATCCGACCTCGGCCCGGTCGGCCCCGGGCCCCTCGATCATGGTGGCCCCGTCCACCTCGGGCGCCTGCCCGTAGGTACGGCCCACCACCCGGCCGGACTCGTCCCGTCCCTCCACGAGCACCTCCAGGCTCCGGCCCAGGAGCTCCCGGTTCCGTTCGAGGCTGATGCCCGCCTGCACCTCGAGCAACCGTTCGATCCGGGCCTGGACCACGCCCCGGGGGACCCTGGGCTTCAGCCGCTCCGCCGGGGTTCCCTCCTCCGGCGAGTAGGCGAAGGCCCCCAGGTGGTGGAACCGCACGTCCTCCACGAACCTCAGCAGGGCTTCGAACTCCTCGTCCGTCTCCCCCGGGAACCCCACGATGGCCGTGGTGCGAAGCACGAGGCCGGGCACCCGTTCGCGCAGGTCGTCGATCACCCGGCGGACCTCGTCGGCCGTGGTGCGCCGGCCCATGCCCCGGAGGATGCGGGGGTGGATGTGCTGGACAGGAAGGTCCAGATACGGCAGGAGCTTTCCCCCGGCCGCCATCCGCTCGACCACCCCTGGCGGAAACGGCCGGGGGTAGGCGTACAGGAGCCGGATCCACCGAAGCCCCTCGATCCCGGCCAGCCGGTCCAGGAGCCGCGCCAGGGCCCCGGGGTCGCCCCGGTCGAGGCCGTAGGAGGTGATGTCCTGGGCCACGAGGTTGAGCTCCACCACGCCCCGCTCGGCAAGGCCCCGGGCCTCGGCCACCAGGTCGTCTTCGGTGAGGCTGTGGAACGGCCCCCGGATCCTGGGGATGGTGCAGTAGGTGCACCGGTTCGAGCACCCGTCGGCGATCTTGAGGTAGGTGGAGTGGGGCTGCTGGGTGAGCAGCCGGGGCAGGGGCCCGCCGGGGCCGGGGGCGGCCGGCTCCCCGCCCAGCTCCCGGGCGATCCGGGGGATGTCCTCGGGCGCGAAGAACCGATCCACCTCGGGCAGTTCCCGGGGGAGGTCCGGGTAGCGCTTGACCAGGCAGCCGGCCACCACGAGCTGCCGGCACCGCCCCTGCTCCTTGTACCGGGCCGCCAGCAGGATCTCCTCGATGCTCTCCTCCACGGCGTCCCGGATGAACCCGCAGGTGTTCACGATGAGGATCTCGGCCTGGGCCGGGTCCTCCACGATCCGGAACCCCTGGGCCGCCAGGCCCCCCAGGATGTGCTCGGCGTCCACCCGGTTCTTGGCGCAGCCCAGGCTGATCAGGCCCACGGTCCTCACCGCGCCGTCTCCCCCCCGCCCACCACCTGCACCCCCTCGGGGACCTGGAACGTGAACCGGTCGGCCGGGATGTCCTCGTTCACCCTCAGCCCGCTCAGCTCCACCGTGGTGCGGTTGCCCACCGGATCGAAGGTGGTCACGGCCGCGGGCAGCGCCCGGTCGGGCAGGAGCCGGATCTGGACCCGGTCCAGGCCGGGTTGGGGGGTCTTGGGCCGCAGCTCCAGACACCGGGCGCCGCAGGAGCCCACCTGGAACTCCTCCTCGAGGCGGCCGAGCCCATTCAGGAGGTCGAGCGCCAGCCGGGCCGCCGGGTTCAGGTCGGTCAGGGGTTGGCGGATCACCGTACGGTCCCGCACCTGGTAGATCCAAAGGGTCTGGCCGTCGCTCACGATCACCTGGGGATCGTCGCCCTCATACTCCCACCGCATCCGGCCGCCCTTGGCGAACCACACCCTGCCCCCGGCCACCTGGTCGAATCCGGTGGTGACCATGCGGGCCGTCTGCACGAACCGGGCCTCCAGGGTTCGGGTGGCCGCCACCGCGGCCCGCAGTTCCTCGACGAGGCTCTGGGCCTCGTCCGCGGAGGCGGCCGTGGCGGCCACCGCCACGGCCGCGAGAGCGGCGAGCACGGTACGTACGCGAAACATCATGACAGCTCCGTAGGCCGCCAGGCGGCCTGTTTGCGGGGTACAGACTTTTTGTGTGCATCTCGGTCCGATCGTTGCGTGCGGGGCATGGGTTTCAGGAACCAGATTTTCAGTGGACAGAGGACAGCAACATCCCGAAGAACAGGCTGGTTTGTCGGAGACATCCTATAAGGCCATCCGAAGCCTTCCCCCGTCCTCCGTCTGCTGAATTCTGTCCACTGACATGGCCGCGCCCGGCTCCCCCATGCCCCCGGGCTTTGACCGCCGGGTCGGAATCCGGTTGAGGGGATTCTCCTGGGGGCAGGCCGGGTGGTTGACCGCCGGCTGGGGGTGCGCTCGGGCGGTCGGAGGCAGATCCCTTGCCCCGCCCCCCCCCGGCGCTCTCGGTTCGAACGCAACTTGGTCTCACAGCTTGTGGATCAGGACCTCCCGGGGTTTCGAGCCGCGGGAGGGGCCCACCACGCCCTCCTGCTCCATCCGTTCGATCATGCGGGCCGCCCGGTTGTACCCGATCTGGAGGCGACGCTGGATCATGGAGATCGAGGCCTGCCGGGTCTCCGCCACCAGGGCCACCGCCTTGTCGTAGAGCTCGTCGAACTCGGGGTCGTCCGGCACCAGGGTGGGGTCGGGCTCTTCCAGGATCTCCTCCTGGTACGCCGGATCCCCTTGCTCTCGCAGGAACGCCGTGAGCCTCGCGATCTCGTCCTCCGACACGAACGAGCCGTGCACCCGCTCCAGCCGGGCCGTGCCGGGCGGGAGGAACAGCATGTCCCCTCCGCCGAGCAGCGTCTCGGCACCCTGGGTGTCGAGGATGGTCCGGGAGTCCACCCGGGACGCCACCTGGAACGCGATGCGGGCCGGAAAGTTGGCCTTGATCATGCCCGTGAGCACGTCCACCGAAGGCCGCTGGGTGGCCACGATCAGGTGGATGCCGGCCGCCCGGGCCATCTGGGCCAGCCGCGCGATGGCCTCTTCCACGTCCTTGGAGGCCACCATCATCAGATCGGCCAGCTCGTCGATCACCACCACGATGTAGGGCAGCACCTCGGTGTTCTCGTCCTCGGCCGGCGGGCGGCCCCGGAGTTCCTTGATGCGCCTCTCGATCTTCTTGTTGTACGTGGTGATGTTGCGGACCTGCTCGTCGGCCATGAGCCGGTAGCGCCGCTCCATCTCCTGCACGGCCCACCTCAGGGCCAGGGCGGCCTTCTTCGGCTCGGTCACCACGGGCAGGAGCAGGTGGGGGATGTCGTTGTACACCGACAGCTCGAGCATCTTGGGGTCCACGATCAGCAGCCGCACCTCCTTGGGCGTGGCCCGGAACAGCAGGCTCGCCAGCATGGCGTGCACGGCCACGCTCTTGCCCGACCCTGTGGCGCCGGCGATCAGCAGGTGGGGCATCCGGGCCAGGTCCGCCACGTAGGGGTTGCCGGCCGTGTCGGTGCCCAGGGCCAGGGTGAGCTTCGACTTGGACTCCTGGTAGGGGGGCGAGGCCAGGATGTCCCGCAGGTACACGGTCTCGCGCTGGTGGTTGGGGATCTCGATGCCCACGGCCGCCTTGCCGGGGATCGGGGCGATGATCCGCACCGACAAGGCCTGGAGAGCCAGCGCCAGGTCGTCCGAGAGGTTCACGATCCGGTTGATCTTGACCCCGGCCGCGGGCTTGAACTCGTACAGGGTGATCACCGGGCCCGGCCGCACCTTCTCCACGGTGCCCTCCACCCCGAAGTCCGAGAGCTTCTTCTCCAGCACCTTGGAGGCCATGCGCAGGCTCTCCTCGTCCGGGCCCGTTCCCGGCTGAGCACCCGGATCCAGCAGATCCAGGGACGGCAGTCGGTAGCCGTCGATCTCCCGGGCGAACGGGAACGCCTCCTGCACGGGGGCCTTGGGTCGGGTCGGGATCTCCAGTTTCGGCCCCTTCTCGTCGGGCTTCGCCCGGGATGGCGAGTCCGTCCGGGCCTCGGACCGGGGTGCCGGGGTGC
>JAADGT010000300.1 GCA_013152215.1 Deltaproteobacteria bacterium | reverse complement strand
CGTGCACGGCCCCGATGCGTCACCAGAGCCGCACAATAAAACCCTGTCTCTCGACCCAGCACCCTTCCCACCCACCCCAGCGTCACGACTGACGCATTTTATGTGCCTTCTCCCGCTGTTTCGCCCTGTTCACCCCCTTCCACCCCCTGAAACAGGTTTTGGCACGCCCCCTGCATTCCTTCGGTCCTACCGGTTTTCTGTGTTTCGGTCCCCCATGGAAAAAGGAGGCACACCATGGCGAACGGCGGCGGCTTTCCCAGTCCCCACGACGTCTTCACGATCCCCGGAACCGAGGGATGGGAGCGCATGTATCCCTACCACTACCGGTTCGGGGCCGACGACCCCGAGCGCAAGGAGTACGAGGCGTCGATGTTCTGGTTCTACGACGGCCTCCACTACCCGGAACCGATCTACCCCTTTGACATGATCTGGGACGAGGCGTGGTTTCTGGCCCTGTCCCAGTACAACACCCGGATCTTCATCGTGCCCCCCGCCCTGGGCGTGGATCACCGCATCATCAACGGCCGGATCTACATCACCCCCGTGCCCGTCAAGGACCCGTCCGAGATCCCCGCCCGGGTCGAGCACTTCATGAAGCGGGCCGGCTATTACTACGAGAACTGGGACGAGCTCTACGCCAAGTGGGAGACCAAGATGAAGGGGGTGATCGAGGAGCTGGACCAGCTCACGATCCCCGAGCTGCCCGACATGGAGGAGGACTCGGTCGTGTTCGACGCCGTGGGTCGGAGCAGCGGCTACGAGCTGCTCACCGCGTACGACCGGCTCATCCAGCTCGGCATCCTGGCCTGGCAGTACCACTTCGAGTTCCTGAACCTGGGCTATGCGGCGTACGTGACGCTCTTGGACTTCTGCCAGAAGGCCTTCCCCGGGATCCCTCTGCAGCGGGTCACCCAGATGGTCAGCGGCATCGACGTGATCCTGTACCAGCCCGACGAGGAGCTCAAGGGGCTGGCCCGGCTGGCCTGCGAGCTGGGCGTCGAGGACGAGATCCTCAAGGAGCGCTCTGTGGAGGAGCTGTTCGAGGAGCTCAAGAAGACGAACGACGGACGGCTGTGGGAGCAGCGCTTCGAGAAGGCCAAGTACCCCTGGTTCTACATCTCCACCGGAACCGGCTGGTTCCACCACGATCCGGCCTGGATCGACGAGCTGGAGATCCCCCTGAGCTCGATCCGCATGTACATCCAGAAGCTCAAGAAGGGCGAGTCGCTGGAGCGGCCCCTGGGAGAGCTCAAGCGGGAGCGGGACCGGATCATCTCGGAGTACCGGGAACTGCTGGCCTCGGACGACGACCGGGAGATGTTCGACAACCTGGTGGGCACGGCCCAGCGGGTGTTCCCGTACGTGGAGAGCCACCTGTTCTACGTGGAGCACTGGTTCCACTCGATCTTCTGGAACAAGATGCGCGAGGTGTCTCGGCGGTTCGTAACGGCCGGGTTCTGGGACGACGTGGAGGACATCTGGCTCTTGAACCGCCACGAGATCAAGCAGGCCATGTGGGACATGGTCACCGCGTGGGCCACCGGCACCCAGCCCATGGGCAGGCTCCACTGGGGACCGGAGATCGCTTGGCGCAAGCAGGTCATGGAGAAGTTCAAGGAGTGGACGCCCCCGCCGGCCGTGGGCACCCCCCCCGAGACGATCACCGAGCCGTTCACCATCGTGCTGTGGGGCATCACCAGCGAGACCATGGCCGCCTGGTCCAAGGGCAAGGAAGCGGCCGAGGGGCCGGTTCGGGAGCTCACCGGGTTCGCCGGAAGCCCCGGCGTGGTGGAAGGTCCGGCCCGAGTCTGCCGGACCGTGTCCGAGATCTCGTCGTTGCAGGACGGCGAGATCCTGGTGTGCCCCACCACGAGCCCAAGCTGGGCGCCGGCGTTCACCAAGATCAAGGCCGCGGTCACCGACGTGGGCGGCATCATGTGCCACGCCGCCATCGTGTGCCGGGAGTACGGGCTGCCCGCCGTGGTGGGCACGGGCAACGCCACCCAGGCGTTCAAGACCGGTCAGAAGATCCGAGTGGACGGCAACACCGGCGTCGTCTCGATCGTCGAGGAGTAGGGAATGAGACGAAAAGACATCGCGTGGTTCGAGGAGTGTCGCAAAGACGACACCCCGCTGGTGGGGGGCAAGTGCGCCAGCCTCGGGGAGCTGCTCGCGGCCGACATCCGGGTGCCTCCGGGGTTCGCCGTGACCACCGAGGCCTACTACCACTTCCTGACCCAGACCGGGATCAAGGAGCCCATCTGCAAGGTTCTGCGCCGCATCCGCGACGGGGTGCCGGTGCAGGAGGTGGGCGAGGAGACCCGGCGGATGGTGCTGGAGGCTCCGATCCCCGAGGAGGTGGAGACGGCCGTCCGGGCCTCGTACCGAGCCCTGTGCGACCGGTGCGGGGTCGAGGACCTGCCGGTGGCCGTTCGCTCCAGCGCCACGCTGGAGGACATGGCGGACGCCTCCTTTGCCGGCCAGCAGGACACCTACCTCTGGGTCCGAGGTGAGGACGAGGTGGTGGACAAGGTCAAGCGCTGCTGGGCGAGCCTGTTCAGCGACCGGGTCATCGCCTACCGGGAGGAGAAGGGCTTCACCCACGAGAACGTGAGGATCTCGGTGGGCGTCCAGAAGATGGTCCGGGCCCGCACCTCCGGCGTCCTGTTCACCTTGAACCCGGTGAACGGCGACCGCTCCAAGGTGGCCATCAACGCCGCCTGGGGGTTCGGCGAAGGGGTGGTCTCGGGCGACATCACCCCCGACGACTTCCTGGTGGACAAGGTCACCTTCGACATCCTGCGGCGAACCGTGGTGCCCAAACCCGAGGCGTACCTCCTGGACCCGGCCGCAGGACGGGTGTGCCGGATGGGCGTGCCCGAGGCCCAGCAGGCCAAGCCGTCCCTTTCGGACGAAGAGATCCAGGAGCTCACCCGGCTCGCCCGTCGGATCGAGAAGCACTACGGCCGGCCCATGGACGTGGAGTGGGCCGTGGATGCCGACCTGCCCTTTCCGGAGAGCATCGTGACCCTCCAGGCGCGGCCGGAGACGGTGTGGTCCCAGAAACCGGCCCGGACCGTGGCGAAGGAGAAGCCCAAGTCGGCCCTGGACGCCATCGTGGGCAAGCTGCTGGCCGGGGTGCCGGTCCAGAACAAGGCCCAGACCGTGGGGGGCGTGTGAAAACCGACCCAGCCTCGGCCCGCCCCCACGGGGCACCGGTGCGGATCGAAGGGGTGGTCTCCTCGGGCAGGGGCGAGGCGGCCGGGTTCGTGGACCTTCCGTGGGTGGTCGAGCAGGTCCGGGAACGGGCGGGGTTCCGCCCGTTCCCGGGCACCCTGAACATCCTGGTGCACGATCCCGCATCCCTGGCGCGGTGGCAACGGGTCCGCCGGGTTCCGGGGTTCCTCCTGGAGCCCGGCGACCCTTCCTTTTGCTCGGCCGCTTGCTACCCGGTGCTCGTGGCCGGCAGGGTTCCGGGCGTGATCGTGCGCCCCCACGTCCCCTCCTACCCCGAGGGACTGGTCGAGGTGCTCGCGGCCACGTGCCTCCGAGAGGAGCTCGGCCTGCGGGACGGCGACCGGTGCTCCCTGTCCTTGCACCCCAGTTGACCCGAGGAGGGGCTCCATGATCCGGTGCGTGCTGTTCGACCTGGAGGGGACGCTCGTGGACTTCCAGTGGAAGCTGGAAGAGGCCGAGGCCGAGCTGCGCCGGGCCGCCGCGGGGGTGCTTGGCTGTGGACCGGAGCGGTTTGCCGGTTTGAACTACGCGGGCATCTGGAAGGCAGCGATGGAGGCGGGCGCCCCGGGCCTGCGCGCCCGCGTGGAGCAAACCCTTGAGCCCATCTACGATCGGTACGACCTGGACGCCGCCACCCGTTGGACCCTGCAGCCTGGGGCCTCATCGGTGCTTACCCGGCTCCAGGCGCTCGGGGTCCCCACGGGCCTCGTGACCAACGTGGGCCGCAGGTCTGTAGCCCACATCGTGACCCGACTGGGCATCGACGGGCGGTTCGGGGTGGTGGTGACCCGAAACGACGTGCCTCGGATGAAACCCGCTCCCGAAGGAATCCACAAGGCCCTCGCCGCCCTGGGCGCGACCGCGGCCGAGGCCTTGATGGTGGGGGACAGCCTCTCCGACATCGGGGCAGCCCGGGCCGCCGGGTGCCGGGTGGCCATCGTGCTGGGGGGCGAGAGCACCGAGGCCGCGATCCGGGCCGCCCGGCCCGACCTGGTGCTGACCGACCTGCGGGAGGTCGTGGGCTCGCTCTGCGAGCCGCTGGAACGCCGGAAGGCCGGAAGGCCGGAAGGCCAAAGCTAGTAACCCGGCGCTATCGCTCCCTGCTCGGAGGGGCAAGGGTCCTGTCGGAGAGCCGGGCGCGGCCCCTTCGCTCGCCGCGCAGGGCCTCTGACGCTCGGACCACGAAATGGTTCGGATTCCACCGAGTTGTCATGAAACCAGCTCTTCGGTGCCGTGCCTGCGCGGCGAATCTCGATGCCCGACTTCGCGCCCGGCCGGAGGCAGGTCCCTTGCCCCGCGCTCTGAGGCAACGCGCCTCTTTTGTCGCCTGGGTTAATAACCGCCGCCCAGCCGCCTAGCTTTCCTCCAGGATCTCCAGGAACGCCCGCGCGGCCGGGGAGAGCACGTCCGGCTCCGGACACACGATGAAGACGTCCAGCCACAGGCGCTCGTCCCGCAGCGGGATCTCCACCACCTTCCCCGCCCCCAGCTCCTCCTCCACCGCGCACCGAACCAGAAACGAGATCCCCTCCCCCCGGGCCACCACGTCCTTGATGAACTCCAGGTTGCTGGTCTCCACCAGCACCTTGGGCGACACGCCGTGCCGCCGGCAGGCGTCGCGCACCAGGGTGCGGGTGGTCGAGCCCTCCTCCTTGAGGACCATCAGCTCCCCGGCCAACTCCGAAAACCCCACCGCCCCCCGGCCCGCCAGGGGGTGCCCCGGGGCGGCGAACAGCACCACCTCCTCCCTCCGGAACGGAACGCACCGCAACCCCCGGACCGGTTCGGCCAAGCCCACCACGGCCATCTCGCTGCGGCCTTCGAGCACCGATCGGACCACCGCCGCGGAGGCCCCCTCGTCCAGCACGATCCGGATCCCAGGGTACGTGGCGTGGAACCGGCCCAGGATGTCGGGCATGACGTACCGGGCGTACGTCTTGGTGGTGCCCACCTTGAGCAGCCCCTGCCGCACGGTCCGGAGCTCCTCCACCAACCCCTCGATCTCCCGCTCCAGGGCGAACACCCGCTCGGCCTGCCGAAACACGAGGGCCCCGGCCTCGGTGAGCACCATGCTCCGTCCCCGACGCCGGAACAGCCGAAGCCCCAGGGCCTCTTCCAGGGCCCGGATCTGCCCCGACACGGCCGGCTGGGTGACGCACAGGGTCTCTGCCGCCCGGGTGAAGCTTCCGCTCCGGGCGGCCTCGTAGAACGTCCGTAGCTGGTTGAAGTTGAGCACGGGGTACCTCTTGGGCCTTCGGCCCGCTGGCGGCTAGGCGGCTGGGCAGCTAGGCGGCTCTTGAACCGCGCCAAAGCTCGGGGGCCTGGTGGAGCGCCGGGACAACAATAACCCAAGCTTATATATTGATGCAAAACATATGATTGGACCCCGCTTCCATCGGGCGCTAGAGTCGCAGCTCATCAAACGATTTTTTGCGAAGGAGGGAGACATGGACCTCAGGGACTTCATCGCCCGTTGCGAGGAAGAGGGGCAGCTCAAGCGGATCGGCGCCGAGGTGGACTGGGACCTGGAGCTCAGCCACGTGGCCAAGCTCGTGGAGGAACAGGAGGGGCCCGCCCTCCTGTTCGAGAACGTCAAGGGCTACGACAGCCCCGTGTTCACGGGCGCGTTCGCCACCACCAAGCGGCTGGCCCTGGCCCTGGGCAAACCCACCCATCTGAGCCTGTGCGAGCTCACCCGGGAGTGGATGAAGCTCGCGGTGGACAAGATCATCCCGGCCCAGGAGGTGGAGTCGGGACCGGTGTTTGAAAACGAGTACAGCGGCGACGACGTGGACATCTTCCGGTTCCCTTCCCCCCGGTTCTTCGAGAAGGACGGCGGCCGCTACATCGGCACGGCCGTGTTCCTGGTGACCCGCGACCCCGAGACCGGCGAGATCAACCTGGGCACCTACCGTATGCAGGCCCAGGAGAAGAACCGCATCGGGGTCCAGATCCTCAAGGGCAAGCGGGGCGACCGCATCCTGAAGAAGTACAAGAAGGCCGGGCAGAAGATGCCCGCCTGCGTGGTGATCGGGTGCGACCCCCTACTCATGCTCGCGGGAAGCGCCATGGTGGCCAAGGCCAGCGAGTACGACGTGGTGGGGTCGCTCCGGGGCGAGCCGGTCACGGTCACCCAGGGCAAGGTCACCGGCCTTCCGATCCCGGCCGACGCGGAGATCGTGCTCGAGGGCTGGATCGACCCCGACGATCTGCGGCCCGAGGGACCGTTCGGCGAGTACACCGGGTACTACACCGACGAGCTGTTCCACCCCATTCCCAAGCCCTCCATGGTGGTCGAACGCGTCTACCACCGGAACAAGCCGATCCTGTGGGCCACGTCGGTGGGCCGCCCGGTCACCGACAACCACTGGATGCTCGCGTTCGTGCGCGGAGCCACCCTGTGGACCGAGCTGGAGAAGATGCGGATCCCCGGGATCGAGTCGGTGTACCTGCCGCCCGAGGCCTGCGGCCGGTTCTGGGCCATCGTGAGCGTGCGTCAGATGTACCCCGGCCACGCCAACCAGGTGGCGGCCGCGGTGGTGGCCAGCAACACCTGCACCTACGGCACGAAGGGGGTGATCGTGGTGGACCACGACGTGCGAGCCGACGACCTGCCTCGGGTCTGGTGGGCCCTGGCCACCCGGTTCGATCCGGCCCGGGACACCCAGATCATCCAGCGCGGCCGCTCCACGCCCCTGGACCCGGCCCTGGACCCCAACTCCAACAAGCTCATCACCTCCCGCATCCTGCTGGACGCCACCGTTCCGTTCGAGTGGGAACAGAAGCCGGTGGAGGTGGCCCTGGTGCCCGAGGTGGTGGAGCGGATCAAGAAACGCTGGAAGGAGCTGGGGCTGGACGACTGAGAGAACTTCCTGAGAAGCCCCTCCAGGCCCCCTCCGAGGCCCGGCAACGAGAAAAGGTAACATTCAGTGATCCTGGGAGCGTTGGCGGCGGGGCATGGGGCCTGCTTCCGGCCGCGCGCGAAGCCGAGCGTGAGATTCGCCGCGCAGGCACGGGGCACCGGCGGTGGTCTCATGACAGTTCGGGGGGTACGAACGAATTCACGGTACGAGCGTTGAAGGCGCTGCGCGGCGAGCTAAGGAGCCGCACGCGGCTCTCCAGCAGACCCCATGCCCCGGACCGTGAGGTGACACCAAAGAGGCGTGGTCACGTTTGGAATACTGAGGGATCACGGAGGGTTTCAAGCCTTCTAGCCTTCTAGCCTCCTAGCCTTCCAGCTTTCTAGCGGAAGTTCCTGGAAAGGAGACAATCCATGGCCTACGACATGATGGATGCGATCGAGCGGGCCAAGCGCGTGAAGCTGGTGGTCTTGGACGTCCACGGCGTGCTCACGAACGGCATGGTCCTGTTCAACGAGGACGGCGTGAAGTTCCAGGTGTTCCACCACGACGACGGGTTCGGAGCCAACGTGCTGATGATGTCGGGCATCGAGGTGGCGCTCCTCACCCGCAAGTCCAAGATCGTGTTCGCCCGGGCCCAGGAGGTGGGCATCAAGCGGGTGTACGCGGCCAAGGAGAAGTGGGCCAAGATGGAGGAGATCATGGCCGAGATCGGCATCGGCCCCGACGAGGTGTGCTACGTGGGCGACGAGATCATCGACCTGGGCGCCATGCGCCGGGTGGGGTTTGCGGTGTGCCCGGCCAACGGGGTGCCCGAGGTCCGGGACGCGGCCCATCTGATCACCCGTAGGGCCGGCGGCGAGGGCATGCTGCGAGAGCTGGCCGAGTTCATCCTCAGGGCCCAGGGCCGGTGGGGTGCCCTGGTGGAGAAGATCGCGAACATGGGCTGGGGCTGAGGCCACAGAGCCCCCCGGCTTTGGCGCGGTTCGAAAGCCGCCCGGCCGCTTAGCTGCCTAGCGGGCCGAAGGCCCCCGACCAACGACCGACGTTACATGGAAGCCTCCTCAGGCCCTGTGCGGGGCCGTACAACGGGAAGGTAACTTGTGTTGGTCCGGAGCCTTCACGCCGGAGGCATGGGGCCTGCGATTCAGGTGTCAGGGGCCAGAGGTCAGAAGACAGAAGTTCGGGTGGAGTCCAGAAGCTGTGTGGAGTCTTACAAAAGGTGGAGTTTTTTTCCTGTCCACTGACCTCTGAATTCTGTCCCCTGATACGGCCGCACGCGGCTCTCCAGCAGACCCCATGCCCCCGAGCTTTGGCGCGATTCGAGAGCCGCCTAGCCGCCTAGCGGGCCGAAGGCCCCCGACCAACGACCAACGACCAACGACCGAAGTTACATGAAAGGGAGACCCCCATGGCGTACCGCTACTACAAGGACAACCGAGAGTTCATCGAGGCCCTGCGGGCCACCGGAGACCTGGTCACGGTCGAGCCCGAGGTGGACTGGGACCTGGAGCTCGGGGCCATCGTCCGGCGGGTGTGCGAGCTCCAAGGCCCGTCGCCCCACTTCAAGAAGATCAAGGACTACCCCGGCTTCGAGGCCCTGGGCGCCCCCCTGGCCACCTACCGGAAGCTGGCGGTGTGCCTGGGGCTTCCGGCCGACACTCCGATCCCGGAGATCGGCAGGGCCTATGTGGAGCGCACCGAGGGGGGCAAGCCCCTCAAGCCCAAGGTGGTGGACCGCAGCCAGGCCCCGTGCAAGCAGAACGTGTGGACGGGCGACGACGCCAACCTCTTCAACCTGCCCGCGCCCATGGTCCACGACGGCGACGGCGGCCGGTACCTGGCCACCTGGCACATGGTGGTGGCCAAGGATCCGGACACCGGCGAGGTGAACTGGGGCATGTACCGCCAGATGGTATTCGATGAGAAGACCATGGTGGGCCCGGTGCTGCCGTTCTCCGACATGGGCAAGATGTTCTTCAACAAGTACGTGCCCCGGAACCAGCCCATGCCGTTCGCCACGGTGATCGGCATGGACCCGCTGTCCGGCGTGGCCGCCTGCGCGCCCTCCCCCATCCCGGAAGACGAGTTCGCGAGCCTCCTCATGGGCGAGGCGGTGGAGGTGGTGAAGTGTGAGACCTCGGACCTCCTGGTGCCGGCCCACGCCGAGATCATCATCGAAGGCGAGGTGCTGCCGGGGGTCTGGCTCGAGGAGGCCCCCTTCGGGGAGTACACCGGCTACCGCACCTCGCCCCGGGAGCGGCGCACCGTGTACCGGATCCGGGCGATTACCTTCCGGGACAACCCGATCCTCACCGTGTCGAACATGGGCGTGCCCACGGACGAGGGCCAGCTCCTGCGGTCGTTCTCCCTGAGCCTCGAGATGGAGAAGCTCCTGCGGAGCCAGGGCATCCCGATCACCGGGGTGTACATGTGGCCCGAGTCCACCCACCACATGGTGGTGATCGGCACCCGCCACGCGTACACCGGCATCGCCCGCCAGATCGCCAACCTGGTGTTCGGCAGCAAGCTGGGCCCATGGTTCCACATGGTGGTGGTGGTGGACGAGAACACCGACATCTACAACAAGAACCAGGTGATCCACGCCCTGAGCACCCGATGCCACCCGGTCAACGGCATCCACGTGTACGAGCAGGACGTGGGCACCCCCTTGAACCCGTTTGCCACGCCGGCCGAGCGTCGCATGGGCAAAGGCGCCAAGGTGCTGTTCGACTGCCTGTTCCCGCGGGACTGGCAGCCCTCTGACATCCCGATCCTGGTGGCGTTCGACACGGTCTACCCCCAAGAGATCCGGGACAAGGTGCTGGCCAACTGGAAGGCATACGGGTTTTCCGATTAAGCCCCGTGAGGCCCCTGCGGAGCCCCACAACGGGGAAGGGTAACGTTTGTTGGTCCGAAGCCTTCATGCCGGAGGCATGCCGCGCGCGAAGCCGGGCATTGCGATTCGCCGCGCAGGCACGGGGCACGGGCGGTGGCTTCATGACCGTTCGGTGGGGCACGAACGAATTCACGGTGCGAGCGTTGGAGGCGCTGCGCGGCGAGCTGAGGGGCCGCACGCGGCTCTCCAGCAGGCCCCATGCCCCCCGGAGGTCCTGGCGGCGGGGCTCAGGAGCCGCCAAGCCGCCTAGCAGCCTAGCCGCCCAGCGGGCCGAAGGCCCCGACCGACGACCAACGACCAACGACTGACGACCGAAGTTACTAGCAAGGAGTCCGAACCATGGCTGAATACGACGCGTTCTTCGAGAACCTGCAGGAGGTCCCCCAGGACGAGGAGATCCGCCTCGTGATCCGGGACCTCACCCCGGGCCGGGCCAAGTACCGGTGCCAGGTGGTCCGAGCCAAGGTGTCCAGCGAGCCGTCCAAGTACCCGGAGAGGCTGTGGCCTCGCCTGGGCCGCGGGCAGTGGGTGGGCGAGCCCTGGTCGATCCGGGTGGTGGAGGAGGTGGACCCGATCCCGGAAGCGTGGCGGTAGGGGAGCACGGGGCGTGGCGCTGCGCGACCTGACCGATGTGGTGGCGTTCCTCCGGGCCTGTGGCCGTCTGGCCGAGGTGGACGGCCCCGTGTCGGTGCGTCACGAGGTGGCGGCCCTGCTCCACATGGCGTCCCGGGAGCACCGGGCCGTGTGGGTGGGTCGGACCGACCGGGGCCCGCTGTCGATGGTGGGGAATGTGCTGTGCCACGACGAGGTCCTGGCTCAGGCCCTGGGCGTGCCCCCGGAGCAGGCCGGCCGCGCGTTCGTGGAGCGGTGCACGGGCCGGGTCCGGCCCCGGGTCGCGGCCGACGGCCCCGTGCTCGAACGCCCCCTTGAGGCGGGTGAGATCGGAGAGTTCCTGCCCGTGCTCACCCACTACGAGGGCGACTCCGGGGCGTTCCTCACCACGGCCGTGGTCTCGGCCTTGGACCCCCGCACCGGCACCGTGGCCCGGGGCGTCCACCGCATGGAGCAGCGCGGGCCGGACCGGTTCGGCGTGGCCCTGTTGAACCCGCCCCTGTCCGAGGTGTATGCCGAGGCCAAGGCGGCGGGCCGGCCCTTGCCGGCCGCCGTGACCCTGGGGCACGAGCCGCTCACCTTTCTGGCCGCGGCCCTCAAGGGCCGCGCCGGCGAGGACAAGATGGCCGCGGCCGGCGCCCTGCGGGGGGAGCCCGTGGACCTGGTGAGCGCCCCCCACACCGGCATCCCGGTGCCGGCCGAGGCGGAGATCCTGCTGGAAGGTGTGATCGACCCCTCGGACGAGCGCCCGGACGGCCCGTTCGGGGAGATCAGCGGGTACCACGTGTCGTTTTCCGCCACCCCCACCTTTGTGGTGAGATCGGCCCGGTGCCGGCAGACCCCCCTGTACCACGCCCTCCTCCCCACCGGGTGGGAGGCCGACCGGCTCCTGGGCATGGTGGCCGAGGCTTCGGTGCAGGCCCTGGCCGGGGCGGTGCCGGTCGAGGTCACCGCGGTCCGGGCGACCCCGTTCTCGTACGGCGCCTCGGTGGTGGTCCGGCTCGCCCCGGCAACGCCGGACCGGATCCGGGCGTTCCTGGAGACCCTGCTGCGGGAGACCCGGGTGAAGGTGGTGGTGGCGGTGGCCGAGGACGTGGACCTGGAAGACCCCTGGGACGTGGAGTGGTCCGTGGTGAGCCGGAGCCAGCCCGATCGGGACTGGGTGATCCTGCCGGGCCTCCAGGGCCAGCCCATCGATCCGTCGGCCCACGAGCACGCGGTGACGGCCAAGGCCGGCGTGGACGCCACCGGGTACCAGCGGGTGCCCGGCCGGCGAGCCCGGGTGCCCCGGGCGGCTCTGGAGCGGACCCGGGCGTTCCTGACGAGGAGAGAGCGATGAATGCACCCCGCAGAATGGTGGTTGGCATCTCCGGGGCCACCGGCCCCCAGTACGGAATCCGGCTCCTGCAGGTGCTCCGGGAGCTCGGGGTGGAGACCCACCTGGTCCTCTCCAAGGCCGCCCGGCGCAACATCCGGCTCGAGAGCGACTGGACCCCGGAGCGGGTGGAGGACCTGGCCTCCAAGGTCTACGATCCCGAGGACGTGGGCGCGGCCATTGCCAGCGGATCGTTCCTGACCGAGGGGATGGTGGTGGCCCCCTGCTCGGTGAAGACCGCCTCGGCCATCTCCAACTCGTACAACGACAACCTGCTGGTGCGGGCGGCCGACGTGACCCTGAAGGAGCGCCGGCCCCTGGTCCTGCTGTTCCGGGAGACCCCGCTGCACAAGGGGCACCTGGACATCCTTCGCCGGTGCGCCGACATCGGGGCGGTGATCCTGCCCCCCATGGTGGCCTTCTACCACCGCCCCCGGACGGTGGAGGAGATCGTGGATCAGACCGTGGGCAAGGTGCTCGATCAGTTCCGCATCGAGCACAACCTGTTCCGTCGCTGGAAGGGCAGCGACGTGAAGGTGCTGTCGGCGGGAGGATGAGCCCTTTGGGCCTTCGGCCCGCCGGGAGCTCCCCAGCCGCGCCGAAGCTTATTAACCGGGCGGCAAAATAGGCGCGGCACCTCGGAGGGCGGGGCAAGGGACCTGCCTCCGGCCGGCCGCGAAGCCGGGCATGAGATTCGCCGCGCAGG
>JAADGT010000264.1 GCA_013152215.1 Deltaproteobacteria bacterium | reverse complement strand
AGCGGCTGGTGGGTCGGGAGGTCCTGGAGCGGTACCGGGTGGTGGACCACCGCAGCCAGGCGGCCGAGGACCTGGTGGAGGTGGGGCGGCTCGACGGCGACGTGCCGGTGTGGATCAACCGCCGCTACGTGGAGGCCGAGTGCAGGGTGCTCACCGGGTTCATCGAGCCCCACATGTGGGCCGGGTACTCGGGGGGCCGCAAGTCCCTGCTTCCGGGGATCTCGGGCCTGGAGACGCTCCAGCACATGCACGGGCCGGAGATGGTGGCCCATCCGGGCACGGTGTACGGCAAACTCGACGGCAACCCGTTCCACGAGGCCGGCCTTCGGGTGCTGGAGATGGTGGGGGCCGACTTCGTCGTGAACGTGACCCTCGACACCGCCAAGCGGGTCACCGGGGTGTTCTCGGGCGATCCGGTCGAGGCCCACCTGGAGGGCTGCTCGTTCCTCGCCCGCCACTGCGTGCGGGAGCTGGACGGGCCGCTCGATTTCATCGTCACCACCAACGCCGGGGCCCCGCTCGACTGCAACCTGTACCAGACCGTGAAGGGGATGACCGGCGCGGCCCCGGTGGTCAAGCCCGGGGGCGACATCCTGATCGCCAGCCAGTGCCCCGAGGGGGCCGGAAGCGCCGAGTACCGGAGGATCCTGGAGATGGTGGACACCCCCCGGGCGTTCCTGGACCGGCTGATGAGGAGGGAGTTCTTCGTGCCCGACCAGTGGTGCGCCCAGGAGACCTACCAGGTGGTGGTGGAGCGCAACGTGTGGATCCACACCGAGGGGTTCGCGCCCGAGGAGCTCGAGCGGTTCCATCTGCGGCCCGTGGCCGACGTGGCCCAGGGGATCCGGGATCTGCTCGCCCGTCACGGCCCCGACGCCCGCTGGGCCGTGGTGCCGGACGGGCCCATGGTGATCCTGCGGCTGGCCGGTAGCTGAGGGCGTTTCGGCCCGCAGGGCCGCCGGCCTACGCGTCCGCCTTCGTCCTCCTTCGCTTTGGTGCCCCTTTGGGGGTGCGGCCCCGGCGGGCCTTGGCGGCGAGGCCGGTCTCCAGGGCCAGGATCTCCCGGAACGGGTGCTGGAGCTGCCGGGTCTGGATGGTGACCACGGTGTCGGTGATCGTGCCGTACCGGGTGGGATCGCCGGTGGAGGCCACGTGGTGGGAGATCACGTCCTGGAGCTCGGTCTCGGTGCCGAGGCGGATGTGGGTCTCGTCCATGGCCACCATGTCGGCGATGGCGGGCTTGGCCCGGTGCTGGATGAAGTGCTGGGCCCCCAGGGTGGCGGCCCGCAGCGCATGGCCGCCGTCCCAGCCGAGGGCGGTGAGCCCGATGAACACCCCGGTGAACACGTCGCCCGCGCCCAGGGTGGACACCAGGTTGGTCACGTAGTCGTCGCCGCACACGATCCGCCGGTCCGCGAACCGGATCTCGATGCCCTCGGGCAGCTCGGCCTTGCGCCAGAACCGCGCGGCCCGCTCCCGGGGCAGCCGCTCGGTGTACCGGGCCCCCTGGCTCCCGCCGGTGACCACGACCTTGCCCCCTTCGTAGCTCTCCTCGAACCGGCCCCGGTTCATCCGGTGGGCGATGTGGCTCGCGGTGGCGTCGATCCCCTTCTTGTGGACCAGGTTGTCCACCTCGACCAGCTCCTCACGGTTCAGCACCAGGTACTGCACGAACGGCAGCACCGCCGAGTACAGAAAGTCCTTGCGGTACTCGTAGAACCGCTCCTTCTCGGCGGCGTAGAACTTCTCTTCGATCATCCGGTCCACGCACCGCAGCCAGGTGAGGGTGGGGCACAGGTAGGTCCTCACTCCGCTGGCGAACGCGGTCTGGAGCAGCCGGGCCACCAGCCGGACCTCCTCGGGGTTGGTCATGGAGTTGATCACCAGGTGGGTCTCCACGAACGCCGGATCCCGCCGCAGCCGGTACTCGATGTCGAAGTAGGTCTGGTTCAGCCGCTCCCGGGGGATCACCTCCTCGTTGCTCCGGGCGGTGAGGATGATGCGGTCCCGCGCCGCGCCGTCGTCCTCGACCAGGGTGAGCACGTACGAGATGCGGGGCAGCAGCCCGTCCACGTGGAGCTCCTCGAGCGTGCCCGTGGAGACGCCCATGCGCTCGTACAGGTCCCGTACCATGGGGTAGCGCGGGTCGTTGGTGTCGAAGAAGAACCGGTGCTCCAGGGCGATGCCCCGGGTCTGGTCCGCGAGCTCCGGGGAGGCGTACAGCGTGTGGAGCTCCTCGAGGATGTTCTTGTTGTTGCCCCCCAGATGGACCGGCACGGACCCGGGGACCCGCACCACCGCCAGGTCGTCGGCCGAGCGGATCCGGTCGGGAAACGCGGCCTTCAGCTCTTCGAGCACGGTGTCGGGGTCTGCGCACAGGGTGTGCTCGAACTGCTGGGCGTGCTTGCCGCCGAACTCCAGGCTGAAGAACGGCTTCCCGTGGACGTCCTGGAGCGGACGGTTCGCCAAGGGGTTCAACCACAGCGGCCGTTCGTCGTGGTCGGCCCGGAACTCGAACACGGTGCCGGCCGGCAGCAGGATGCGGGGCCCCACCATCACCGCCCGCCCCTCGGTGGCCCGCACCACCTCGGCCAGGTCCACCCGGAGCATGTAGTCGAACACGGGGATGCCGCCGAGGAGGATGAAACGCTTGCTGGGCTTCTTGGACATGGCGGTTCCTCCCGGGTGCCGAAGGCTGGGGGACGCCCTTAGGGTACCCGTGCGGGCAGGAGAGGAAAAGCCCCGGGAATTGACCGCCCGGAGGGCGCGGGATAGAGTGGAAAGGCCCGGCTCCCGGCGGGTGCGATCCGGTGCAGAACAATTCCCGGTGACTTCGGTCTACGGTCGTCGGTCTTCGGTCTGGGGCCTTCGGCCCGCGTGAAGGCTGGAAGGTTAGAAAGCTGGGAGGCCGGAGGGCCGAAAACTTCTTTTCTGGGGGCATGGGGTCTGCTGGAGCGCCGGCCCGCCTCGCGGGTCGAGGTTCCCAAGATTTTTCTAGTTTTTAGTCTCTAGTTTCTAGTGCTAGCCCGCAGGGGCCTGACGGGGCTCCCACCAACGAGAGGACGGCATGGAACCGCGGGACGACACCCCCAACGGGTTTCTTCGGTTTTTCGGGTTGGAGACCGGCGAGAAGGCCCGGGAGACGCTCCTGTGGGCGCTCCCCTACCTCGCCCTGATGGCCGCCGCCCTGGTCGGGATGTCGCTCCTGGTCCAGTGGCTCTGGCCGGTGGCCGGGTGGGTCCACGTGGTGGCCATTGGGCTCGCGCTCGTGTACCTGTTCGCCTTTCTGGCGCGCATGCGCCAGATGGCGGCCGAGGTCCGGGCCGGGGACGGGGGGCAGGAGGGAGACGGGGCTCCGGAGTGAACCCCGAAGCGAAAAAAACGGCCGGGCCCGAGGGCCCGGCCGTTTGCTGTGAGCTGGAGGCGCCACCCGGATTCGAACCGGGGATGGAGGTTTTGCAGACCTCTGCCTTACCACTTGGCGATGGCGCCCTGCGAAGGATCGTAAAGGTACCCATGCCCGCGGGCGGTTGTCAACCCTCACGACCCCTGCGGGCCCACGGAGCGCTCCCTATGCGCCTGCGCCTTGCGCACCTCACCGTCACCCGCCACGTGAACGGGCCCGGCGACCGCCTGACCCTGTGGGTGCAAGGGTGCGGTCGGGGGTGCCCGGGCTGCTTCAACCCGGAGCTCCAGGACCCGGCCGGCGGGCGGCTCCTCGCCCCGGCGGCCGTGGCGGACCGGGCCGTGGAGCTGCTGCCCTGGGACGGGGTGACCCTTTCGGGGGGGGAGCCGTTCGACCAGGCCGGGGCGCTGGTCGCGTTCCTCGACCGGTTGCGCGCGGCAATGCCCCACCGGTTCGACGTGGTGGCGTTCACCGGCTACCTGCGCGAGGAGCTCGAAGCCGGGCCCGAGGACTGGAAGGCCCTGCTGGCCCGGGTGGACCTGCTCGTGGACGGCCCGTTCCGGGCCGACCTGCCCCCCCGCCCGCCCCTTCGGGGCTCGGCCAACCAGCGCCTGCTGGCCCTGACCCCCCGGGGGGAGGAGCTGCTGACCCTCGCCCGGCGCTCGCCAATGGACGTGCTGGTGAGCCTGGGCCCCTCCGGCGAGGTTGTGGTGAGCGGGTTCCCGCCTCCGGAGCTCCTCGAGTCGCTCCGCCGTCGCCTCGGACGGCCATCCTCCGCGGAGTGACTTCGGTCGATGGTCGCCGGTCGTCGGTCTGGGGCCTTCGGCCCGCTTGCGGCTGGGCAGCTAGGCGGCCAAGCGGTTCCCGAGTCACCGCCAATCCATGAGGGAGCATGGGGTCTACCTCCGGCCGGGCGCGAAGCCGAGCGTTGAGATTCGCCGCGCAGGCACAAGACACCGGAGTCGGTTCCATCACGGGTGCGTGCAAGGGGCACCCTTTCGCGGTCCGGGCGCCGGAGGCGCTGCGCGGCCCCCCTTTTCCCGAGTAAATTTTCTTTACATTCCGCCGCCGTGCTTTACAGTGGATCGGTGCGCGGTTCTCGTGAAAATCAAACGAGGTCTTGTGGGGTGGCAGTGGGCGGGCGGGTTTCCCGCCCTTCTTGGTTTTTCGAAGAGCCGGGCACGGTTCGTGCAGAAAGGCACGCGTCACCCAGGCCGCGCCGCGGTCGCGCGGGAAAGGAGGAGAGCATGCGAGGCAAACGGTGGATCGGAAGAGTGTTGAGGGTGGCGGGGGTGCTGGCGGCGGCGCCCTTGCCGTTCCGGCGTGGGCGGCCAAGCCGATCAAGCTGGGGGCGCCCCTGTCCACGGCGTACCTCTACGGCTGGGACGCCGAGCGGGGCATCCGGCTGGCGGTGGAGGAGATCAACGCGGCCGGCGGGGTCAAGGTGGGCGGCGAGATGCGGCCGTTCGAGGTGGAGGTCATCGACACGCGCGATCTGGAGCCCGGCGTTCCGGTGGACGACGCGATCAAGGCGGTGGAGAAGCTCATCCTCCAACACAAGGTGGACTTCCTGGTGGGCGGGCCGGTGCGCTCCGAGGCCGCCCTGGCGGTCCTGGACCTGCTGAGCCGCTACAAAAAGGTGTCCATCGTGTCCACGGGCGTGCTGTCGCCCGCCTACCACAAGACGATCGCCAAGAACTACGACAAGTACAAGTACGCCTTCCGGATCTCGAACGAGATCGTGAACATCATCGTCAACGAGATCATGGCGGTGTTCAAGAAGCTGCGCAACGACTTCGGGCTCGAGCGGGTCTACATCATGGTCCAGGACGTGGCCCACGCGCGCAAGTCCGGCGAGGTGGTGGAGAAGTTCCTGAAGAAGGCCGGGTTCACGGTGCTGGGGCACGACGTGTACCCCACCGGCAACACCGACTTCGCCCCCGGCCTCCTGAAGGCCCGCAAGGGCGACGCCCAGATCCTGTTCATCTTCATGGACATGCCCGAGACCGCGATCCTGCTCAAGCAGTGGAAGAACTTCCGGATGAAGTGCGTCCCGTTCGGGTTCATGTCCGCGGCCGAGCAGCCGGGGTTCTGGAAGGCCTCGAACGGCAACTGCGAGTACACCATCGTGGACGTGATCAACGGCGGGAACGCCCCGGCCGAGATCACGCCGTGGACCATGAAGTTCGTCAACGCCTACAAGAAGCGCTGGGGCCTGGAGCCCGAGGGGTACGGCACCAGCTCGAGCTACATGGCCGTGTACGCCCTGAAGGACGCCATCGAGCGGGCCGGCACGCTCGACCCGGACGCCGTGGTGAAGGCCCTGGAGACCATCGACCTGATGGGCGTGTACGGGCGGATCCGGTTCGATCCCAAGAGCCACCAGGTCATCCCGTCCACCGACCCCGACAAGGGAGCCATCTCGGGGTTCTTCCAGTGGCAGGACGGCAAGCGGGTGGTGTTCTGGCCCAAGGCCGGGGCCATGGGCACGCTCAAGCTGCCCCCCTGGATGAAGGAATAGGGGCGCAGGGGGTGGGGCCCCCGCCCCGCCCCCTGCCGCCCGGCGACGTTTCGAAGCCCCCTCAGGCCCTGTGCGGGGCCCGGCAATGAGGAAAGGTAACGCCTGGTGGTCCTGGGGCCATCGGCGGCGGGGCATGGGTTTCAGGAGCCAGAATTCAGGGGACAGAAGCCAGAAAAAGGGCAAAGGCACTGTGGCGAAAGCGTGTGGCAAAACGACGTCGTGGGACCACGACCCGTCCACTGACATCTGTCCTCTCATCCCTGGTCTCCATGCCCCCCGGGCCGTGAGGTGGCGCCAAAGGGGTGTGGCCGTGCTCGGAACGCTGGGAGATCACGGAGGTTTCTAAGCCTTCTAGCCTCCTAGCCTTCCAGCCTTCGAGCGGGCCGAAGGCCCGAAGTTGCTCCGAAGGGAACGCCATGGACATCGTGATCTACGGGTTCATCCAGAGTGTGGCGCTGCTGCTCATGGCCTTCGGGTTCAGCCTGGTGTACGGCGTGAGCCGGCTGCCCAACTTCGCCCACGGCGCCCTGTACGTGCTGACCGGGTTCGTGGCCTGGGCGTTCGTGAACCGGGCCGGGTGGCCCTACCCCCTGGCCGTGGTCGGCGCCCTGGCCGTGGCCGGCCTGGCCGGGCTGCTGCTCTACCAGTTCGTGCTCAAGCGGATCCGGGGCATGGAGATGTCGGAGGTGATCGCCTCGTACGCCATCGGGCTGGCCATCCTCGAGGGGCTGCGGTGGTGGGGGTTCCGGGGCGGCACCCACGCCCTGCCCACCGTGTCGGACGGGGTGGCGTTCCTGTTCGACGTGCCCGTGGACCACCAACGGCTCCTGGTGGTCGGTGTGGGGGCAGCGCTGCTGGTGGGGATCTGGGCCTACACCCGGTTCTCCAAGGCGGGCCTGGCCCTGCGGGCCATCGCCCAGGACGAGCGGGCGGCCATGATGCTGGGCATCGACTCCGACCGCACCGGCATGCTGGCCGTGGCCCTGGGGTCGGCCCTGGCCGGTCTGGCCGCGGTGGTGATCTTCCCCTTGGGGAGCATCGTGATCGAAGAGGGGTACAAGGTGCTGATCTACGCCCTGGCGGTGTGCGTGGTGGGGGGGCTGGGCAGCTGGGTCGGCACGGTGCTGGCCTCGTTCCTGCTGGGGTTCGCCCAGTACGTGACCGTGGCCTACGGAAAGCCCCACTACCAGATGGTGGTGATGCTGCTGGCCATCGTGGTGACCCTGGTGGTCCGGCCGTCGGGGCTGTTCGGCCGGCAGAAGTCCCTGGAGGAGAGGGTGTGAACGCGCAACCCCAGCGAAGGAAGGAACGGATCGACCGGGGCATCAAGGCCCGGGCCGAGACCATCTACGCTTTGAGCTCCCTGGAGGAGCTGGCCTACCTGCTGGGCCCGAGGCTCCTGTTCATCGTGGGGTTCCTGGCCCTGCCCCTGATCCTGGCGCCGTGGCCCTACTGGCACCGGGTGGCCCTGTCGGTGTGCGTGCTGGGCCTGGTGTCGGTCTCGTTCGACTTCCTGGCGAACCAGGTGGGCCTGGTCTCCCTGGGCGGGGCGTTCTTCTTCGGGGTGGGCGGGTACACGGCGGCCCTGCTGAACACGGCCTGGGGGCTGCCGCCGGTGCTGGCCATCGGGCTGGCCACCGTGGTGGGCGCCGGCATCTGCGCCGTGCTGATCGCACCGTGCCTGCCCCTGCGGGGCATCTACTTCGCCATCGTGACCCTGATGTACCCCCTGCTGATGACCCGCATCATCGAGGCGGCCGACATCCTGGGCGGCACCGAGGGGTTCCGGGGCATCACCGGGTTCTCGTCGGTGTGGACCGAGGCCTACGGGCTGATCCTGGGGCTCCTGGTGGGGGTGTTCGGGCTGCGGCGGTACCTGGCCGAGGACGCCGGCCTGGTGATCCGGGCCGTCAAGGAGAACGATCAGTCGGTGCGCGCCTCGGGCATCAGCGTGGCCGGCGTGCGGTTCAAGGCCCTGTACCTGGCGGGGCTGCTCGGCTGCTTCGCCGGCGCCTACTACGTGCACATGTACCGGAGCGTGGGGATCTCGGCGTTCGCCCTGGACCTGTCGATCCTGCCGATCGCGGCCACCGTGATCGGGGGGGGCGGCACCCTGGTGGGGCCGGTGATCGGGAGCCTGATCCTGGTGCCGCTGTCCGAGGTGCTCCGGGACTTCGGGTCGCTGCGGATCGTGGTGTACTCGCTGGTGCTGGCCGGGTTCGTGGTGTTCCGCAGCGAGGGCATCCTGGTGTTCGCCACGCGCAAGTACCAGCAGTTCGAGAGGTGGGTGGAGGTATGAGCGGAACCGGTCCGATCCTGGAGCTGCGCAACGTGTCCATGCACTTCGGCGGCATCCGGGCGGTGGAGAACGTGAGCTTTCAGGTGGAGCCCGGCGAGGTGGTGGGCATCATCGGCCCCAACGGGTCGGGCAAGACCACCCTGATCAACTGCATCACCGGGTTCCTGAAGCCCACCCGGGGCAAGGTGCTGTTCCACGGCCGCGACATCACGGGCATGCCGGCCCACAAGGTGGCCCAGCTCGGCATCACCCGCACGTTCCAGATCATGCGGCCGTACCACTCCCTGCCGGCCTACAAGAACCTGGTGGTGCCTCTGTGCTCGCCCCGGGCCCGCAGGACCGGCGGGTGGCGGGGCGGGGGCCGGCACGGCGACCGCGACACCGTGGCCCTCGACATCCTGGAGGAGCTGGGGTTCGAGCGGGACTCCCGGGTGCCCTATCAGGCGGCCGGCACCCTGCCCACCGGGTACCTGAAACGACTGGAGTTGGGGCGGTGCCTGGCCCTGAACCCCGAGGTGCTGATCTGCGACGAGGTGTTCTCGGGCCTGTCGGCCAGCGAGATCGCGAGCCTGGTGCCCCTGATCCGACGGATCAACGAGCAGGGACTGACGATCCTCATGATCGAGCACCGGCTGCGCGAGCTGTTCCAGGTGGCCCGGAGGGTGGTGGCCCTGTCGTACGGAGAGAAGATCACCGAAGGCCCGCCCGAGGAGGTGACGGCCCACCCCAAGGTGCGCGAGGCCTACCTGGGGTCGGAGGAAGAGGGATGCTAGAGGTCCGGGAACTGCTGGTGTTCTACGAGAACATGCTGGCCCTCAACAACCTCACCCTCCGGTGCGCCGAGGGCCAGGTGGTGGGCGTGTTCGGGGCGAACAGCGCCGGCAAGTCCACCCTGATGTACGCCGTGAGCGGCATCCTGTTGGACATCGCCTACAAGGAGAAGGTGCGCGGGGGGGAGCGGATCACCCAGTTCGGCGAGATCCTGTACGAGGGCGAGCCGGTGGGGCACCTGAAGGCGTTCCAGCGGGCCAGGCGGGGGCTGGTGCTGTGCCCGGAGCGGCGGCGGCTGTTCCCCGAGTGCACCGTGATCGAGAACCTGAAGATCGGGGGGTACCTGGCCACCCGGGCCCAGGTGAGAGAGACCCTGGAGTTCGTGCTGGAGCTGTTCCCCCGGCTCCAGGAGCTGCGGCGGCGCCAGGCCGGGTTCCTGAGCGGGGGCGAGCAGCAGATGGTGGCCATCGGCCGGGCGCTCATGGCCCAGCCCAGGCTCCTGCTCCTGGACGAGCCCCTCCTGGGGCTCGCGCCCTCCATCCAGCACGACGTGATGCAGGCGGTGCCCAAGATCCGGTCGGAGCGGGGGGTCACGGTGATCGTGGCCGAGCAGTACGCCCGGCCGGTCCTGCCGTACGTGGACTACGCCTACATCGTGGAGAACGGCTCCACCGTGCTGGAGGGCACCCGGCAGGAGCTGCTGGACAACCCCGACGTGCGCGCCGCCTACCTCGGGGGCATGGGGTGATACGCCTTCAAGCGGGCCGAAGGCCCCAGACCGTGGACCGTGGACCCATGAACGACCAACGCCTGTACACGCTGGAAGGTCTCAGGATCCCCGAGGAGGGGGGTGGGGAGTACACGTACACCCGGTTCTTCCGGATGGCCGAGCGCTACCCGGGTCGGACGGCCCTGGTGTACCTGGGCACCCGGTACACCTACCGGTGGCTGCGCGAGGCCGTGGAGCGGTTCGCCACGGCCCTGGCCCGGCTCGGGGTGGGGCCCCAGGATCGGGTCATGCTGTACCTGGCCAACTGCCCCCAGTGGGTGGTGGCCAACTTCGCGGTCCAGCGGATCGGGGCCGTGGTGGTGCCGGTGTCGCCCATCTACACGGCCCACGAGCTCCAGTACCTGGTGGAGGACGCCGGGGTGGAGACCGTGATCTGCCAGGACACGAACTTCGGCTACGTGCAGGAGGTGTTCGAGCGCACGGGGCTCCAGCGGATCGTGGTGACCAACCTGACCGAGCTGCTCCCCCGGTGGAAGACCGCGGTGGGCCACCTGCTCGACCGCATCCCCCGGGGCCGGGTGGCCTGGGGCGAGGCCGTGTACCGGTTCGGGGAGCTGCTGCGCCGCACGCCCCCCTCACCGCCCGAGGTGGAGGTGGACCCCTGGCGGGACCTGGCCTACATCATGTACACCGGCGGCACCACCGGGTTCCCCAAGGGCGTGCCGGGCAACCACGCCACCGAGGTGGGCTACATCCGCGACGTGATGGAGGAGGTGCTGGCCCCGGGCATCGAGCAGGGGTCGGACCGGATCATCATGGTCAACCCCCTGTACCACATCATGGCCAAGGGGTTCCTGATCGCCACCACCCTGAACTACGGCAACACCGCGGTGCTCATGCCCGTGCCCCACGTCGACGCCGTGCTGCGGGAGATCGAGCGGCACCGGGTGCGGTGGTTCCTGGGGGTGCCGGCGCTGTACCGGATGATCCTGGAGCACGACCGGGTGGACCAGTACCGGCTCGACTCGCTGCGCTACTGCTTCTGCGGGGGCGACGTGCTGCCCCGCGAGGTGTTCAACCGGTGGCGCGAACGCACCGGCGTGGCCATCCGGCAGGTCTACGGCGCCACCGAGGTGGGCCACGTGGCCTACGGCCGGCTCGACGAGGAGCCCGAGCCCGACGTGATCGGCCGGCCCCTGCGGTCGTACCGGTGCCGGGTGGTGGACCCCGAGACCCTGGAGCCGGTGCCCCGGGGCGAGGTGGGCGAGCTGCTGGTGACCTCGGACTTCACGATCAAGAGCTACTGGAACAAGCCGGTGGAGACCGAGCAGGCCTATGTGGAGATCGACGGCGAGATTTTTTACCGTATGGGCGACTTCGTGAGCGAGTCCGAGCACGGGCACCTGCGGTTCATGGAGCGCACGGCCGACGTGATCAAGTACAAGGGGTACCGGGTGAGCGCCTCGGAGGTGGAGGCCGTGCTCCAGGACCACCCCACGGTGGTGGGGGCCTGCGTGGTGGGTGTGGAGGACCCCAAGGTGGGCGAGCGGATCAAGGCCATCGTGGTCCTGAAGCACGACGCCAAGGGGGTGGCCGGCACCGAGCTGCGCAAGTGGTGCAAGGAGCGGCTCGCGCCCTACAAGGTGCCCCACTACATCGAGTTCCGCGACATGCTGCCCAAGAGCAAAGTGGGCAAGCTCCTGCGGCGGGAGGTGCGCGAGGAGGAGCGGCGCAAGGCGCAGGGGGGATAGTTTGGGCCTTCGGCCCGCTGGAAGGCTGGAAAGCTGGAATGCTGGGAGGCTTTTTGGAAGCCTCAGGCCGGAACCGTCGCCGAAGTTGAGGTGACCGGGGACCGTGGACCGGAGACCCACCAAACGGGAATCGTAATGGTTTTGAGCCTTCTGGCTTCCCAGCCTTCCGGCTTTCCAGCCGGCCGACGTTGGGGGGTGGCACTGGCATCGGTTCTCCTGGCGGCCGCCCTGCTCGTCTGGGTCACCCGCACCGCGGACCGGATCCGGGACGAGGCCCTGGAGCGGTTCTTCGAGCAGTACAACCACCAGCAGCTCCTCCTGGCCCGGCAGGCCGGCCGGACCATCGAGGGCATCTTCGCCACCTTCCGCCGCAACCTCTCGCTCGTGGCCAGCCTGTTCGAGCAGGGGCGGGTCACGGCGGACGAGGCCCGCCGGTTCTCCAACAGCCTGCGCCGGATCTACGAGACCCTCTCGGATCTGCCGATCATCGACCTGGTGGTGTTCGACCGCGAGGGCACGGTGGTGGCCATCGTGCCCGAGGACGCCTACACCCTGGGCCGCAACTACTCGTGGCGTGGCTACTTCCGCTGGGCCCGGGACCAGGGCCGGCCCGGGCAGGTGTACGTGACCCCCTTCATGACGATGAAGGGCGGCCAGCACCGGGGCGACAAGGCCCTGATCGTGGCCGAGGGCATCTACGGGCCGGGCGGGGAGTTCAAGGGCGTGGTCACCTTCACCGTGAACTTCGACCGGCTGGCCCAGGACCACATCCTCTCGGTGCGGATCGGCAAGGAGGGGTACGCCTGGCTGGTGGACGCGGACGAGCGCAGCGTGCTCGTGGACCCGGCCGGCAAGATCGGGGGCCAGAGCTTCGAGCAGGCGTTCCACGATCGGTGGCCGGTGCTGTACCGCCTGCTGGACCGGGCGGCCCGGGAGCGCCGGCCGGGGGTGGGGTGGTACGAGTTCGAGGACCCCTCCGACCCGGAGAAGACCGTGCGCAAGCTGGTGGGGTACACTCCGGTGCGGGTCCAGCAGCGGGTGTGGATCCTGGGGGTGTGCACCCCGGTGCGCGAGGTCGAGGCCGTGATGGGCACCTTCCTGAAGGAGCAGGGCCGGTTCACGGCGGCCGCCATCGGCGCGATCCTCCTGGGCAGCCTGGTGGTGGCGTCGGCCCTGACCGCGTGGAACCGGGCCCTGAGCCGGCGGGTCGAGGCCCGCACCCGTGACCTGAACCGGGCCCGGAGCGAGCTGGAGGCCGCGTTCGACGAGATCGTGGCGGCCAAACGCATGGCGGCCGCGGGCAACCTGGCCCTGGGCGTGGTCCACGAGATCCGAAACCCCCTGTCCTCGATCCGGATGAACATCCAGATGCTCCGAGAGACCGTGCGCCCCGACGGCGACGCCGAGGAGAACTTTGCGATCATCGAGGAGGAGATCCAGCGCCTGAACGGGCTGCTCCAGGGGATCCTCTCGTTCGCCCGGCCCCAGCACCCCACCGTGGTGCCCGTGGACCTGGCCGGGATCGTGCGGGGCGTGACCGCCCTGTGCGAGGAGCGGCTCCGTCAAGCCGGCATCGACGTGGCCGTGACCGTGAACGACGGCATGCCGCCCGTGACGTGCGACCCGGACCAGGTGCGGCAGGTGGTGCTGAACCTGGTGCTGAACGCCACCGAGGCCATGGAGGCGGCCGGGCCGGTGCGGCGGCTACGGATCGAGGTGGGGCGGGACGGCCCCTGGGCCGTGGTGCGGGTGGCCGACACCGGGCCGGGCATCCCGCCCGAGGTGCTCGAGAACCTGTTCGACCCGTTCGTCACCACCAAGGCGGGCGGGGGCGGGCTGGGCCTGGCCGTGAGCCAGCGGATCGTGCTGCGCCACGGCGGGCGGATCCAGGCGGAGAACGGCCCGGACGGCGGGGCCGTGCTCACCGTGTACCTGCCGGTGGACGGCCCGCCCGCAGGGGAGGAGGCATGAAGACAATCCTCGTGGTCGACGACGACCGCTCGATCCGACGGAGCCTGCTCCTGCACCTGAAGCGACGGGGGTTTCGGGTGGTCGCGGCCGAGACCGCCCGGGAGGGGCTCGAGCACCTGGGCCCCGACGGGCCGGACCTGGTGCTCCTCGACCTGCGGCTGCCCGGGGAGGACGGGTTCTGGTTCCTCGACCGGGTCCGGGACGTGCGGCCCGACACCCCGGTGGTGGTGATCACCGCCTACGACGACATGTCCACCGCGGTGGAGGCCATGCGCCGCGGCGCCTTCGACCACCTGGGCAAGCCCCTGGACCTGGTGCACCTCGACTCCGTCATCCGCCGGGCCCTGGACCTGGCCGCCCTGTCCCGGCGGGGCTACGCCTTTGCCGACGCGCCCCCGCCGGTGTACGACCCCCACACCATCGTGGGCCGGAGCCGGGCGATGAAAGAGGTGTACAAGGCCATCGGCGCCGTGGCCGACTCGCCGGCCACCGTGCTGATCCAGGGGGAGAGCGGCACCGGCAAGGAGGTGGTGGCCCGGGCCATCCACTACAACGGCCGGTTCCGCAACGGCCCGTTCGTGGCCGTGTCGTGCTCGGCCCTGGCCCCCACCCTGCTCGAGAGCGAGCTGTTCGGCCACGAGCGCGGCGCGTTCACCGGCGCGGTCCAGGCCAAGCCCGGCAAGTTCGAGCTGGCCGAGGGCGGCACCCTGTTCCTCGACGAGATCTCCGAGGTGCCCCTGGACGTGCAGGTGAAGCTGCTGCGGTTCCTCCAGGAGCGGGAGTTCGAGCGGGTGGGCGGGGTCGAGACCCGCAAGGCCCGGGTACGGGTGGTGGCGGCCACCAACCGGGACCTGGCCGAGCTGGTGGCCCGGGGGGAGTTCCGCCACGACCTGTACTACCGGCTCCGGGTCGTGACCCTCGAGCTGCCGCCCCTGCGGGAGCGGCCCGAGGACATCCCGCTGCTGGTCTCGTTCTTCCTCGAGAAGATCCGCCACGAGCTCGGCCGCAGCGTGGAGGTGGTGCCGGAGGAGGCGATGGAGATGCTCCTGGCCCACTCCTGGCCCGGCAACGTGCGCGAGCTGGAGAACGCCCTGCGCCGGGCGGCCGTGCTCTCGCCCGGCCGGGTGCTGCTGCCCGAGACCCTGCGGCTGGAGGACGGGGGCCGGCGCGAGCGGCTGCCCCTGTACGTGCGCCCCCTCCGGGAGGTGGAGCGCGAGCACATCGAGAACGTGCTCGCCTACACCGGCTACGAGAAGAAGCGCGCGGCAGAGATCCTGGGCATCTCCCGCCCCACCCTCGACAAGAAGATCCGCGACTACGGCATCGACCTCCCTACCCGCAGCCCCGCCCGGTGAGGGCCCTCCCTCCGGTCCTTGAATGTTTCCCGACCTGAGAACCGTTCGGAAAGCCTTCCTTTCGGAAGAAAAATACCCAGATACGGAAAACGATTTCCCA
>JAADGT010000364.1:10263-13580 GCA_013152215.1 Deltaproteobacteria bacterium | reverse complement strand
CGCTCCCAGCCGGCGATACCAACCCACCCGTGGTCACGGCGATCCCGGGGGGTGACACCTACGCCGAACCGGTTTCCGTGACCCTCTCCGCAGACGAGTCGGCGACCATTTACTACACCACGGACGGATCCACCCCCACGACCTCCTCGGAAACGTACCAAGATCCCCTCGCCGTGAGCGGAGACACCACGTTGCGGTTCTTCGCGGTGGACGACGCGGGGAACGAGAGCGCCGTGACGAGCGAGCAGTATGCCTTCGAGATTCCGGTGACGGTGTCCGGGCAGATCCTGTTCGACGACGGTGTGACCCCCGTGGAGGGGGCTACCGTCACCGTGAGCCTTTCGGACGAGGCCGCTCGTCGGGCGGTTCGGGCCGCGAAGCGTGCGTTCTGGGAGGCTGGGGACTACACCCGGCCCGACGCGAAGAAAAATGCTCTGGAGCGACGGCGGCAGGGCCGTTCTCGAGTGACCCTGCGAGTGTTCGGGACCCAGTCCGTGTCCACGGACGCGCAGGGCAACTTTCAAGTCACGGTCACCTCGAACCAGCTCCCCATCCAGGTCCTGGTCCGGGTCACCCACCAGCCGGCGGGCGCACCCGCTATCGAGTCGGCCAGATGGCAGGAGGTGGCATCGGCTGGCGGGGTGGCGCTGTCACCGATCGCGATTCCGAACCCCGAGGGTCGGGAAACCGCCCGGAGCGGAACAACCGCCACCACTCCAGACGGGACCGTGGAGTTCTCGGGCCTCCCGGACGAAATCGACCGCCTGTTCGCCACCACCTTCGACCCAGGGGACCAGTCCGGGGACACCCCTGGAGAACAGGCGTTCCCCGGGGAGTTTGCGGAACTGGGGCAGGTACCGCTGAACTCGAGCGCCTACTTGTGGGTGGAGGCTCTCGATGCGGACGGCAACCCGGTGAGCAACCTGAGCGACGCGGTGACGATTCGGGCCAAGATCCCCAAGACGCAGTGGACGGACCTGGAGGACATCACCTCTGGCACGGACCGGATCGAACTTCCCATGTACTTCTACGACGAAGACGCCCAGATGTGGGAGCAAGGAGACACACCCGGCTGGCTGGAGGCGGCGGACGGAACGGTGCTCCCTGAGGACGCGCAGAGCGCGATCCTGGACGGATCGTACGACCAGGACGTGTACGCCGTGTTCACCACGACCCATTTTTCGTGGATGAACGTGGATTACGCCTACATCGGTCCTTGGCCGTTGTCCCGCCTGGACCGTTCCAAGAGGAACGTGGACTGCCTCTACGAGGCGATGCAGCTCGCCAAGGCCATCGTCAGATCCCAGAAGGGACACGATACGTACAAGCAGTTCAACAAGGCGGATGGCGACCTGGACGTGGAGTTGGCCGACGGAAAGGGCCCCGAGCTCAAGAGCACGGATCTCAAGAACGCGTACGGCGAGTTCAAGGGCAACGAAAGCGGCGACCGGGACGATCAGCTCTACTTCGACAACAAACTGTGGGACGGCTGCAAGGATGGAGCAACCGAGAAACAAAAGAAAAACACCATATTGCTGATGGCGGTCACACTCGTTCACGAGACCGCCCACTGGAAGTGGGACGTGAAGCACGAAAACGGCAACTGGAAGAAAGCAGAGCCGGGGGGAGAAGCAGGGAACCAGCTCGAGCGGGACCTGTTCGGGGGAATCGTGGCAGGCGGTCCGGACGGGCTCTCGGTGGACGGAAACGCCCTGTCCGACACGGTGCGCGACCGGTGGTTGAAGCGGGACAACTGGCCCGCGGCCTCCACCGACAGCAGGGGCAGCCGCCTTGTGGCCCAGGCGGACGAGGATCAGGGCGAGCCGCCGATTCGTATGAGCCTGGCGCTCGACAAGACGAGCTACGAGCTTGGCGAGAACATCCAGGCCACCGTGACGTACGAGAACGTCTCCACAAGCAGCGTGAGCGTGCTGACCCTCAACCAACTCGAAGGGTACCCGCTGTGGTTCGAGATCGTCCGGGAGGGGGAGACGGAGCGGGTGGCGTTTCGGGGAACCCGGGCCAAGCGGGCCATCGACTACGAAAACGACTTCACGACGCTCCAGCCCGGCCAGAGCCTGGACGTGGAGATCTGGCTCGTCCGCGACCCCGAGTCGGGCGAACGCCGATACAACCTAATCCGTTCCGGGAACTATCAGGTCACCGCGCTCTACAGCCCCCATTTCGGCGTTCCCCAGACCGAGTCCGATCCGGTGTCCTTCTCCGTGGCAGCGGGCGGCAGCGTCTCGGGCACGGTGACCCACGCCACCACCGGCACCGCGTTGGAAGGGGCGGTCGTGAGCGCCGTTCAAGACGGCCAGGAGCTCGACAGCGCCACCACGGACGCCGAAGGGAACTACACCATCCCGGAGCTGCCCAGCGGGACCTACACCTTGGAGGTCAGTGCCCCCGGGTTCCTGCGCACGTCACAGGAGGGCGTAACCGTTACGGCCGGCCAGGACACCCAGCAGCACTTCTCTCTGACCCCTCTTCTGACGGCCGGCCAGGTGCAGATCGTGTTGACGTGGGGTGAGTTGCCTTACGACCTCGACTCCCACCTGTGGCTCCCCCCCACCCAGCCTTATCACGTGTACTACAATCGGGAAGGGTCCACGGAGGCTTGTCCCTTCTCTGGGCTCGACGTGGACGAGACGGACTCGTTCGGCCCCGAGACCATCACGATCTCCCAGAAGGTTTCGGGCGGACAGTATGTGTACTACGTGCACAACTACAGCGGAAGCCCGGACCTGGCAGGCTCCGGGGCCCAGGTCGAGGTCTTCGACTCGTCCGGCCGGATCGCCACCTTCACCGCCCCCGAGAGCGGAACCGGCACGTATTGGCATGTGTTCGAATTAAACGGCGACACGGGCGCGATCACCGAGGTCAACGAGATCACGGACGCCGAGCCACGGCCCTATTTGGACACGGGTGCGGGGTGCGGCGACGCGCCCACGGTGACGTTCGACTCGACGGGGCAGTCGGTGGGCGAGGCGGACGGAACGGCGACGGTCGGCGTGAGCCTCGATTTCTACTGGCCGTTGGACATCACGGTACCGTTCACGGTCGGAGGCACGGCCACCGAGGGCGACGACCAGGATTACTCCCTGAACCCGACGGAGAGCGTAACCATCCCGGCGGGCCAGACCTCGGCCACCATAACGGTGACGATCAATGACGATACGGCCGTCGAAGGAGACGAAACCGTGGAGATCTCCCTGGGGACGCCCGATCAAGGAAGTTTGGGCGAGACCACCCAGCACGTGTTGACCATCACCGACGACGACTGAGCTCTTCTCTTCTCGCCAAGGGCCGACCTC